>CAOJXI010000011.1 GCA_948465665.1 uncultured Clostridia bacterium
GTATACAATGAAAGTATGGAAAGGGGAAGTTATACTATGTGTGAAATGCTGGACAGGATGATAAGCAAAGGGAAAATAGAAGGTATCCAGGAAGGTAAACTACAGGGTATCCAGGAGGGTAAACTACAGGGTATCCAGGAGGGCAAGCTACAGGGTATCCAGGAGGGCAAGCTACAGGGTATCCAGGAGGGCAAAATTCAAATGATTTTAAAAATGTACCAGAACAATTTCACTCTGCAACAGATTGCAATGGTGGTTGAAAAAACTGTCGATGAGGTCAATGCCATTATTAAAGAGCATACCTTATCCCCTTCATGAACTGCAAAAAGCATTGGGTCAAGAATGATCCAATGCTTTTTCTGACTAAACGGATACGGTCTGGAAGAAAAATTCACTGTCTCCCCATTTCCCGCCGCGAGAAACAGAGCAAACCCACACAACTAATCAATATCTTATCCAGTTGGCTTAAAATCCACCTATTTCATAAATATTGGCTCAAACCGGGGGATGTGCTGCTTGGGAAAATGTGCTATAATATTAAGTAACTACTTATTTTTATTTGAAAAGAGGGATGCTGTTTATGGAAAAAATCCGTTTTGGAATCATTGGCGGCGGATGGAGAAGCCGCTTTTACATCACTATCGCCCAACAAATGCCGGAACGTTTCGGCGTAACAGGGGTGCTCCTTCGGGATGCTGAAAAAGCCCAGACTTATGCTTCCCAAACCGGAGTGAAAGCGTTTACCAATTTTGACCAGTTCATGGCAGCTTCCCCTGACTATGTTGTCCTCAGCGTCCACCGGAACGCCGCGCCGGAATATCTCCGCCTTTTAATGAAAATGGGTGTTCCCGTCTTATGCGAAACCCCTCCGGCCTGGAGTATCCCGGAACTGGAAAATCTCTGGAAAGAATATTCCCGGCATCAGGCAAAAGTCCAAATTGCAGAACAGTATTTCGCCCGCCCTATGATTGCGGCTAAATTGAAAGCTGTCCGCCTTGGCCTTTTAGGGGAGGTCTCCTATGTTGAACAGTCACTCTGCCATGGTTATCACGGGATCAACCTGCTGCGGCAGTTTTTGGGGATCGGCTTTGAAAGCTGTGTAATCCGCGGGCAGCGATTTCTTATCCCAGCCACCCAGACCCGTACCCGTGACGGGGAACTTTCCCCAGAGCAGTATATCGTTAAAAGCGTCAGCCGTGACTTGTGTAGTTTTTCCTTTTCCAACGGGAAAACAGGGGTCTATAACTTTTCCGGTGAACAGTACCGCTCTTATATACGGCGCAGCGGGATTCAGATTTTAGGGCACCGCGGCGAAATTAATGACGACAGCATTTTCTGGCTTTCAGCAGACGGCATCCCATCCACAGGCGATTTTCGGCGGTATGACCATGGGGTTGGGGACGACCACGACGGGTTCTGTCCTAGAAGCGTCACTTTAGGGGAAAGGGAGCTGTACCATAATCCTTTTATTCCCGCCCGATTAGGCGATGAGGAAATCGCCATTGCCGACTGCCTGGTAAAAATGCACGGATATGTCCGCGGCACTGAGGAAGCGTTTTACCCCCTCCCCCAAGCACTCCAGGATACTTATTTAGCGTTATGTATGGAAAAAGCCCTGGAATCTGGAGAACCTATCCATACCCAGCCTATGATCTGGCACTAAGCCGGACAGATATATTTTATTATTTTAAATTTACAGGAGTTGATGTTAGTTTTGGATAGCCCCAGTTGGTTAGAAATTGTCAGTGTGATTTTGTTGATCGTTGGTTCTTCCTTCTGTTCCGCCTCAGAAACCGCATGGTCTACCGTGAATACGATGCGTCTGAAAAATCTGGTGGAGGATGGCAATGAAAAAGCCAAACGCGCCCTTGCCATTGCTGAGGATTATGATGGTTTCCTTACAACAATCCTTGTGGGAAATAATATTGTAAATATTGCCTCTGCATCTTTGGCGACGGTTATCGCTACTAAAATGCTGGGAGCAGCTTACGGGCCGCTGGTTTCTACGATTGTCACGACAATTGTTGTCCTGATTTTCGGCGAAATACTCCCAAAAAGCTACGCCAAGGCTAACAGCGAGAAAATGACGCTGCAATTTTCTGGGATTATTGACTTTTTAATGAAGGTTTTAAAGCCCATTGTCTGGATATTCCTGCAAATTAAAAAACTGACTGTCAGCAGCAAGGACTCCGGGGAAACACAGCCATATGTGACAGAAAGCGAACTGAAATACATTATTGAAACTATTGAGGGCGAAGGGGTTCTGGAAAAACAGGAAAGCGACCTGGTACAAAGCGCCCTGGATTTCGATGAAATCACCGCCCAGGAAATCCTGACGCCCCGTGTGGATTTGACTGCCATCAACATATCAGACACACCGGAAGATGTTTATGAAACAGTAAGCGAGGGCCATTATTCCAGGATACCGGTATATGAAAAGAACATAGATAATATCATAGGCATCCTGTATGTCCGGGAATACCTGCTGGCGCTGTCTGCCGGGGAACAGCCGGAACTCCGTTCCCTGCTCCATGACTGCCCCTTTGTACACAAGACCATGAAAATATCCTACCTGCTCAATGAGCTGAAACGTTCTAAAACCCATCTGGCAGTTGTGACAGATGACTACGGAGGAACCATGGGCATTGTCACCATGGAGGATATCCTGGAAGAACTGGTAGGCGATATCTGGGACGAAAGCGACGAAGTAGAAATCCCCTTCCTGAAAAAAAGCGAGGATACCTTTGAAGCCTCCGGCGATTTGAACATATATGATATGTTTAACTACTTGGATATGAACCCCAAAAATTTTGAATCGGATTACAACACCCTCAGCGGGTGGGTTTTGGAAAGCCTGGAGCATCTACCGGAGCCTGGGGAATCCTTTACCTTTGAAAATTTGACCATTACCGTTTTAGAGGTGGAAGACCAAAGAATCCAAAGATTGCTGATCAAGCGGGAACCCCTCCCCTCCCAGGCAGAGGAAAAGCTGGCAGAAGAAAAAACGTCTTAAAATTTTATGTTTATATGAAAACCGCCCTGGCTGCCGTAAAACAACCAGGGCGGTTTTTCTTATTTGCTCCCATCAGTAATTGCTTGGCGTTCCGGGGCGGGAGTGAAAAGTGGCTGTCCCCCAGGTATATTCCCGTTTAAGGAAAGCTGCTGGTGCTGGATGGTTTCTAAAAGCCCGGCGGTCATCCGGTCAGTCTGCTCAATAATACGGTTTTTAGCCTGCTGGAAACTTTCAATTACCTGTGACTGCCTTTTGGCAAGGGATTCCACCTGCATCATATAATGCTTTGCCTGCAACTCCATATCCATTTGAATACGTTTTTCATAAAGGGTATGTTCTGAAGTGCCTACCTCATAGTTTTTCAAAAGCGAAAGCAGCTTTGGAAGTTTTTCTTCATTATATTGATCGTCGTCCTCTTCAATCCTTCTGCCCAGTTCTTCATAAAAACTTTCAATCTCTTTGACAACTTCCATAGAACCATGTTCAATAATCAATAACCGCTGTTCTGCTACCTTGTTAAGCTATTCCTGCATGGAAATAATTGTATTCGCCATTGCTTCCAGCCCTTTGGATTTTGCCATTTCCAGGGCGATTTTGCTTTCCGTTTCAAGATGAAGAATCTCCTTCTGTGCGTCTTTCATCAATGCAATGCGTTCTTTTTCCATGTTCGCCAATTTGATTTTAGTATCCGCTTCGATTTCAGCAGCTTTTACTTTATCCGGCTCGTAAGAGTAGGCAGCGGTTGAACGCGAACTTCCACCATATGAGCTTTCACTGCTGCTCCCTCCAGACACCCACTTTTTGACTTTATCTATTGCCCATGATATCAGTCCCATATTATCATTTTCTCCATTCAAATTTATTTCTGCAAATGCTGCCTTCACTGCATTTTCCACCTGGCGGCTTCGGAACCGCCCCAAGGTGCAGTAATTGGCAAAATGCTCGCAGTTGTTAAAAAACAGGTTATAACCTTTGTCACCTATACAAGCCCTTGCATATGTGACAATCTGCTCCGGGGAATATAAATCCTGGAATTCCTCGTCAATGTACTCCTAACTTCCAAAACGCCGTCTTTCACAAAATGCGCTAAGTCTGACGAAATCACTTCCGGCTTTGACCAGTCGAAAATGCTGTCCCCATCCTGGCCTGTAAAATGGATTACTTCATCGTCAGACACATATATCCCATGGTGGGAATATATCCCGCCCATGCGCATCACCCGGATATGGTCGCCCATCCGCGGCTGTTTGCACGCCCATTTTTCTATATCCTTAAACTCAACGTCTATGACGGGCAGCTTTACCATTTTGACGGATTCCCCCTTATTTCGCCATCAAATCCTTCCGCATCTTAAACACAAGGGAATTATACTCCTTCTCGCGGTGTGCACTTTCTTCCCCGTAGGCTTTCGCGTCGGTCAGGTATATGTCAAAATTTTTCTGCTTCAGCGCTGCAAATTCCCCCAAAATTTCCCTGGAAATCTTTTGCAGGTCGTTGTCCGCTACAAACACAAGGATTTCATCAATCTGGATATCCAGCAAATCATCCGCCCAATTCAAAATGAAAATCCTGTCCTCCGCGTTTTTACAGTTGAAAATAATCTCCTGCAATGCCGCCTGGAACTGCGCCGTATAGCGGTAAAGCGTTCCTTACGTATCAAACTTATCCTGTAACTCTCCCCCGCTCTGGAAAGCGTACTTTTGGTAAATGCTTTTCCGTTCTTCTTTGTAAAATGCGTCAACGTTGTCTTTATACTGCTTCAATATAGAAATAAGCTTTTTGACGACCCCTTCTTCATCTGGCTGGACGGTTTCAATATCCCTTTTCAATCCATACTCGACCACAGGCTGGACTTTCTGCTCAATGGCAAAACGCAGCTTCTGCCAATTCGAATACCATCCAGACCAGATATTTTCTTCAATCCCATCATCTTCACAGGTTCCTTTTAAGAGTTCTTTATACGTTGTTTTGAATACCAGATAATCCGCTGTCCATGTTTCCCAAATATCAATCGCGTCCATGACATATTGATGGTGGGATTCAAAAAATTCAATCTTCAACAATGCGTTTCGGACGATTTTCGCGGTGTTTTCCGCGATAAAGGCAAAACTCGCCCTCTGTTCCTGCTCCAAAAGCGCAAGCTCGCGGATGGAATCCGTCCCGTTGTCTATTTCGTCTATCCTGTCCTCAAGGTCATCCGCCTGCCTTTTGACTGCCAGCAGCTTGGATTTAACGCTGTTCATGCCCAAGGCAAGGTTCCTTTGGAAATACCTTTGGCGGAGTTCCATCAGGGTGTTTTCATCACTTGTTAAATTGTCGTTTTCTTCGTATTTCTTGGAAAGTTTTAGCCCTATTATGTTAAAGTCGCGGATGATTTCTTCTTTCTGCTGTTCATAGGATTCAATCTTACGGATTAGCCCGTCTATCCAGCTTTGTACAGCTTCGTAATATTTGATAACAGAATGGTCGATTTCATCTATATTATAAACGGAGAGCATTTCCCTATAATCAAAGGTGGAGGATATGGGAATAACCGCCTGCATTTCTTCAATAACGGGAATCAACTTTCTTAGTTTCTCTACTAAATCAGCCTTGTCAAAGTAGATTTATTTATAAATCTCTGTTATTTCATCGCTAATGAATTTGGGAAGGAGCTTATTTTCAGTAAATAGTTGAAGAATAGCAGAAGAATATTTACTATAATTTCTTTGGTAATTCTGTTCTTTAAAGAAGGAATATTTTTGAAGTAAACTATCGTTGCATGGTAACAAATAGTCTGGTTGTTGATCATTAAATGATGAATAACTTAAATCACACCCGCGCCCCGTAGAATTGAACCAAAACCTTCTGTCAAGAATATATCTTTGGTCATATTTTATAAAAGGAAATTCTGTATGACATAAGTTACGGATATATCCATTATAAGGCAGTTTCCCCCATCCTTTAGAGTCAATAAACTATGATAAACTGAGTCAATAATACAAGTTTCTTCAGTATCAAAATCATAGTTTTCTATTACTTCATTGGCTCTATTTGCGTCTGAGTTATATGTACTATTTTCATCGTCATTCGGTCTCCATGGGAAATAATTCAAGTTTGCCCAAAGCATCCCGGTATAACTATCAAATACAACTTGTTTTTTATTTTCAAAAAAGTAAAAACGTTGGTTTTCAATCGCCTTTAAAATCTTATCTATCCCTTTTTCAGCTAAAAGGTTAATTTCATTTTCAACGGTTTAAATCTGTGTTTTCAGGAATGATAATTGGGAGGTAAGGCTTTTTTCTTTTTCCAGCAGTTCCGTTTTCTGCATCGTAAGTTCTATTGAACGCTTTGCGTTGTCCTCGTTTTCAAGACCTTCATAATCGTGCTCAATGTGATGGATTTTCGCCAATAATTCCTTGCGTTCCTTTATCAAAGCGTTCAGTTCTGCCATCTTGACACATCTCCCTATAGTTTGATAGATTCCCATTTCTCGACAGGATTTTTAAAGTCGCCCTCCCTATTATGACGTATTGTACGAAATTTATCAACAAAAAGTATAAAAAATGCAAAAGTCTACAAATAGCAGACTTTTGCATTTTTAAACAATTAAAGTCAGGTTTCCATCCCCTGCCTTTTAATCCTCCTCACCCCGCCCCTCAGCGGTTTAAACAGCACCAATGCCAGCACCACATTCCCGCCGCAGTGGAGCAGGTCAAAGGGAACCCCGCTGACCCAGTAAGCCACCCCTGCCGCCGGTCCCCCGGCAATTCCGTAAGGAATGGCGCACAGCGCCCCAAACATCAGCCCGAACACGCCCAAAACGGCTGTCCAGAACAAAACAGAATCCGTTTTTCTGAACAGCCAGCAGGCCACTGCCAGCAGCGGCCACACATATAAATACATGACCCACCACAGGCCAAACCCATAAAGCAGCCCTTCCAGCAGTATAAACACCGCCAGCGCGCCGGGGGTCTGCCTAGGGAATTCCAGCGCATAGAGGGCCACCAGCAAGGAAACCATCTCCACATTGGGAAGGGGCGCCAATACCACCTGAACGGTCAGCAGCAGCGCCCCCAGCAGCCCGGAGAGTATAATGCTTTTCAGTGTTGCCTTTCCATTAACCATTTTCATCAATAACCAGAGGTCAGGGTGATTTCAAAGTGGTCGCCGTCAGCAATAGGGGTGGAATCAACACCGGTTTCCAGCATTTGGCCATCCTTGGTAAAGCTCCACCATTCCTGTTTTGAGTCGTCGGCAGTCACGCCGTCAACGGTTTTGACAAACAGCCCGTATTGGCTTTCTTCACCGGAGATCAGCTTTTCCTGTTCCAATGCCCCCCGCAGGAATTCCTCCGAGGTTTTAATGGCGTGGTTACTGGATGTGCCATCCCCAAAGATGACCGCCACTTCAATGTTCTTCTCTCCTGCCGTCCCCTGGGGCCGGTTAAAAAAGTATACTGCTGCAAATATCACAGCCAGCACCGCTAAAGCTGCCAGTGCAATCCCGATTTTTTTCTTCTGCTGGTTCATATAAACGCCAATTCCTTTCCTTATGTATTATTTTAGGACTTGCTTTTGCCTAAAAATTATACCGGAATTGGCGGCAAATTGCAATCTTTTTCTGAGGAAGACATTACCTGCTGACGGTAAAGATGTTTTCAGCCCATCTTTTAACCTGCTCCCCTGTTTCCAGGGCAGTCAAATAGGCAGTATCCAAAAAGTCTGTCCCTTCCCTGCCCCGAAACCATTCCCTTTTTAATGGCATAAGCGACTGGACATAAAAGTCAAAAAATCCCCTGGTTCGGGAGGAATCCTGTTCTTTCCTCTGCCGGAGGATTTCTTCCTCTGCTTCCAAAAAGAGAATTCGATTGGGCATACATCCCTGTAACATTTCCAGTTCCTTTTTTAAGGGTTTGGCAATGTTCCAGTCCCTTCCCAACGCTTTGGGATAATTCAAAGTGTAAAACTCAATTTCCTCCGCGCCGAAATCCATCACAGCCCTGGGGTATTGCAGGGCCCTTTCCCATCTTTCTATTTCATGGAAGGTATACAGCCGTTGGATTTCAAGGTAATCTTCGTAAATATCCTTTTTCAGCCCACGTTCTTTTACTTTTTGGATGACTGGGGCGTTGTCCTCAAAGAACACATGAATTTCCGGTACATTCTGCTGTAAATAACGGGCGGCAGTTGTTTTCCCCGCCGCCATACAGCCTTGAAGGGATAGAACCATACTTGATCCCCTTATTGTCATATTATTTGAGCTTTTCCGGTATATGGATGATTTTCAGCATATTCTATTGCTGAACCTGCAAATTCCCCTTGTTTCATTCTGTCAAAATACTCCCGCTGCCAAACAGTATAATCAAAATTTTCCCTTTTTATAAGTGCAATAAACTGTTCTGCATTTATAATTCCCAGATGTTCTACAAGGCACGAAAAACCCTGATCTAAAATTTCAATTGTTTGATCCATTAGTCGCCCACCTCTGCTTTTCTGATAAATTCTCCTGGAGTTATCAATTCAATTTTTTCAGATTGGAACTTTTAAAAGTCTGTCATCTGTTGTAATAAAGTATTTACAATGTCCCAATATGGCGCAGGAAACATGATAAGCGTCCTTTTCTTTTATACCCGTTTTCATAATCTCATCTGCCAGATTTTTGATTTCCCTTTTATTTTTGGCGCTGATATAAAATGCAGCGTAATCATCCATAAAATTTTGTATGACTGTTTTCTTCTGTGTAGATTTGTTTCTACTGTTTTCAAATTCAAGCACATAAGAAGTTACAAGATCAACTTTTTTTGCCTTATTAGCTTTTGGATATAAAGCTTTGCCTCTGTTTCCAAATGAATCCGCATTTGGGATTGATCGTCATATGGTCTATTATAACAACAATTATCTAAATATATCCTTATCTGCAATTCAAACGTCCTTCCGAAAACTTCATTAAGAATATCCTAATAATATTACCTCTGCAATTATTATATTACAGAGGTAATATAACTGTCAAGAAAATAAGGATGAAGGAACGAGTAATATTATTAACTCCCCGTACTCTTATAATGCCTGACCCCGAACCTCCACACAAACCAGGAAACCAGCAAAAACCCCGCCCCAACCGGCAGCGGCAGCCAGCCCTTCCACATAGGTTCCCCCCATCCGCAGATAACGGACATGGGGTAATAGCTGATAACCAGCACCGGGATAATAAAAGTAAACACCCTGTATAATGCTTTGGGCATATACTCCACCGGGCACCTTGTCACCTGGTATCCCGCGTTGGTAAAAATATAAA
This sequence comes from uncultured Clostridia bacterium, assembly GCA_948465665.1. GTDB lineage: Bacteria > Bacillota > Clostridia > Oscillospirales > Ruminococcaceae > UBA1405. Next base: position 9,290 of record CAOJXI010000011.1, read on the forward strand.
TCCAGTCTATCGCCTGTATAGTAAAGAAGGAAATACCGGAGGTGAGGATAAACACCCCCGCATACATTAAAAAGCCGCCCAGCAGCGCTGATACAAGCATCAGAATCCGGGCCGGATCCATTATGACATGGTGCTTGCAAAAAAGAAAGGCAATCACCCCCAGCCCGCACAGCGGCCTTGACAGCCTGTGGAGGTGGAAAGCGGAGGCGGCAACCTGTAAGGCAAGGGGCCTTGGGCGGAGCAGCACCCTGTCAAATCCGCCTTTGCGCACCATGCCGAAGGGGAAGGTATCAAAGCCCCGGCAGAAAACCTCCGCCAGCCCGAAAGCAGTGACAGCAGTAAAATAAATCAGCAAAATCCGATCGATTGACCATTCCCCAATGCTCCCAAAGCGGTCGAACATCAGCAGGGTGGAGATTACATCGGAAAAGACGACAAAGACAACCTGGATCAGCATCATCCACCAGCCCTTGTATTGTACGCCGGAGCGGGCATGGATGCGGATATACTGCCAGTAGAGGGAAAGATTTCCGGGAGAAGTCCTTGCTTTCATAAAACATCAACCTCCCTGCACCACAATATTTTTTAATTGCCTGTTCATAATCAGGTTCCCTAAAAAGATAAAGAAACCAGACCAAAGAATCTGTAACCCTACTGCCCACACAGCATCAGACGGCGCAAGAGAGCCGATGTAAAGGCGTATCGGCAGGTCGGCGTATCCGGCGAAGGGCTGAAACAACAGGAATTTCTGCATAAAGTCCGGCCAAAGCTGCAAAGGAAGATAGGTACCGGACAGCACACCTGGAACCAGCAGGAGGATAAACATAGGGCCGTTCCCCCAGGAAACATTCATACGAACAGATGTGACAAACATCCCGTAAGAGGTGCAGAGCAGCAGCGATCCCACCGCCGAAATCAGCGTGGCTGCAAACCCCGCCGGGGAAGCGGGCAGGGACATCCGATAACCGCCCGGCAGGATGATGCCCGCCAGCAGCACCATCGCACCCCGCACCGGCAAACTGCTTAAATTGATGGCCGCCAGCCTGGCGAACCAGTGGCGGTAAAGGCGCATAGGGCGGCATAATTCCAAGCCCACATCGCCGGAGGTGATTTTCTGTGTGAACTCCCCGGGAACATGGGGCTGTATCAGGAACATAAACTGTCCCAGCCAAATGTAAGAGGCAAGCTGTTGAAGGGTCATTCCTGCGGCGATTCCGGCAGCATTGTTGTCAGCATATCTGTAAAAGACAGTGTAGACTGTAATCTCGACAATTCCCCAGAAAATACTGGTGGCGGCTCCCGCAAGGGCGGCAATTCGGTACTGCACCTTTTGCAGCAGCTCAATGCGGAAAATAGAGAAATACGCTTTCCAGGGCGCGGTTTTGGAGGGCGGGCTTGCTGTCATCCGAATTTCTGCGCTCATAATGACATCTCCTTATACATGGCGGCAATCATCTGGTCGATGTCCTGTTCCTCGATGGTCAAATCCCGCAGGGAAAAGGCTTCTGCCAACAGGGCGGCGGCTTTGGGGGCTGGAAAATCCCTGGGGTTGAACATGGCGGTTACAGTGTCCCCTTCTATGGAAAGATTAGACAGCCCCGCCAGGGCAGGAAGCCCCTTTTCACTTCCCCATTCTTGGGAAAGCCTTGCGCGGATGCGGTGCAGGGGGGCGTATTTTTCTTTGAGGGCTTCCAGGGAGCCGTCATAAAGCAGCTTTCCGTGGCCGATGGTCATAACCCTTTGGCAGAGGGCTTCAATATCATCCATATCATGGGTGGTTAGGAGGATGGTCACACCTGTTTTTTGATTTTCTTCTTTGAGGAACCGGCGCAGGGAGAGTTTGGACACTGCGTCCAAGCCAATGGTCGGTTCGTCCAGAAAGAGGATATCCGGCGAATGGAGGAGCGCGGCGGCAATTTCACAGCGCATCCGCTGGCCCAAAGAGAGCTGGCGCACCGGGATATTCCGAAGGGGTTCCAGCTCCAAAGCCTTGGAGAGCTGGGAAACTCTGTCCAGATATTTCCCATGGGGGACAGAATACACATCCCGGAGAAACTGGAAGGAATCCTCCACCGGGACATCCCACCAAAGCTGGCTCCGCTGTCCAAAGACAACCCCGATATGGCCCACATAAGCTTCCCGCTCCCTCCAGGGGGTGCGGCCGAGGATGCGGCACTCGCCGCCGTCGGGGTTGAGGATGCCGCTCATGACCTTGACGGTGGTGGATTTGCCTGCCCCGTTGGGGCCTATGTACCCCACCAATTCCCCGGCTTCCACTGAGAAGGTGATATTTTCCAGGGCCTGGACTTTCCGCTTTTCCCGGACAAAGATTCCCCGCAGGCGGTTCCCTTTCTGCGGGACGGAGACGGTAAAGGCTTTTTCGATGCGGTTGAGGTAGATTTGCTGCATGGTATAACGCTCCTTTCCATTTTGAGGTTTTATCATTATAGCAGAATCAGTACCATAGGACAAAGCCCTTTCTCTCCTTCCAGGATGCTTTCCTGAAATCCATGGCTGGAAACAGGTGAAAAACTCTTTTTTTCTCAAAATTCCTTGACATTTTAATGCTTCCATAGTATAGTATATATACAATCTGGATTGGAATCTAGGGTGTGTGTTTATATTCGTGTCAAAAATAGGTTATATCTTGTTTTTTATTCATCTTCCCTTGGAAAGAGGGAAGATTTTCTTTTATCTGGAGACACTATAATCGAAAACAAAGGGGGATACTATGACTAAAACATTCACAATAAAAGAAGGGCAGAAACCTACCGAGGAACAGTTAGCCGAAGTAAGGGAAACGGCAAAAAGAGAAATACAATTTGATGAGGATTGCCCTGAACTGTCGCCGGCAATGTATGAGGCATTTAAATGCGCTGTCGTTCAGCGTAACAGACGGCAAAAAAGGGCCTGATTTAAAAACCAATAAGAAACGGCTTAGCATATGCCAAGCCGTTTCTTATTGGTTTATCTTTTGATTTCGTAAAAGCGATAATCCTGCGGAGTATCATCATTGATATCCTGGTACCGCCTTGTTTCCAGCAGGCGGAATCCCGCCCGCTCCAGGACTTTGCAGGATGCGGGGTTGTCCGTCTTAGCGGTGGCAATCATCCTGTCTGCATCATAGCTTTTTAGAAAGTAACCTGTATAACTTTTGGCTGCTTCCGATGCAAACCCCCTCCCCCTGTATGCCGAACCAATAAAATAGGTAAGCCCTGTCTCCCCTAAATTCTGATAATAGGAACATCCCACGGAGCCAATTACAACACCATCTTTTTTATTCACAACAGCGTAGGCCAGGTAATCTTTTTTTGGGTTATTCTCCTGTTCAAGCCGGATTGCCTCCTGTATCCAGCCGCCCATCCATTTCCCACATTCCCGGCAGTCGCCAAAAATCTCATGCAGGCTCCCGTCAGACGCCATTTCAACAAAAGCAGGTTTGTCCTCTGGTTTCAGGCTGCGGATAATTAATCGCTCAGTTATAATTTTCATGGTTTTTCCTTTCTAAGATATAAAAAGATGCTGTGATATCGGGAGACACAGCATCTTTTTAGAACCAATTTTAAATTCTATTTCTAAAAGTAACTCAAAACCGAAGCTGCGACAATCTTCAATCCGGGAACCAGGCTTTCCAGCTCAATATATTCCCCGCGGGTATGGGCGCCTTTTCCCTTGTACCCGCCGAAGCAGATAGAGGGAATCCCCATGGAAAACGGGATGTTGCAGTCAGTGGAACCGGAACCGGCTGCGGGCTCTGTCCCTCCATTGTAAGCTTTCATAATGGAAGAAAACCTCTTTTCCAGATCCGCCTGTGCCTGGGGGTCTACCTCTCCCATGCAGGGGCGTTTGCCCATCACTTCCACGTCTATTTCAACGCCCATATTGCGGTAAGCGTCAATCAAACTGTAAAACATTTTCTCCATCTGGTCAATACAAACCTTGGAGTCGGAGCGGTATTCATACAGCATGGAGACCTGCTGGGCGATGGTATTCACAGAGGTTCCGCCGGAAATAGCTCCTACATTATAAGTAGTTTTGCTGTCGCCGTCCACTGGGACTTTCACCGAGTACAAGGCAGTAATCAGGTTGGAAATCACTGCGATAGCGTTGCGGTTGCCGAAGCCACCGTAAGAGTGGCCGCCCTCTGTCCGCACCTCCACCCGGTAACGGTGGGAGCCGACGGATTTATTGCAATAGCTGGACATCCCGCCGTCCAGGGAAATCACTGAAGCCACCCGGCCTTCAAAATCCTTCATCAGCTGGCGGCATCCCTTCAAATTGCCAAGCCCTTCTTCCCCAGAATTGAGGACAAACAACATCCCGCAGCTTGGGGACAGTTTCTTCTCAATGATATATTTAACGGTAGTCAGCAGAACTGCAACGTTGGCGGTATCGTCTCCCACGCCGGGACAATACAGCCTCCCATCCTCTTCTTTCATAGGCATAGGTTCTGTATCGGGAAAAACAGTGTCAGTATGTGCCATAAAAACAACAATATCGTCCCGGTTTTCGCAGTTGACCGGATAGACGACATTTAACGCCTCATCAATATAAACACCCTGCGCTCCGATATTTTCCAGCCAACTTTTAATCCAGGCTGCGCGTTTTTCCTCGTGGTTGGATGGCGCGGGAATTTTGCAGAGTTCTTTGAGAAGTACAACGGTTTCCGAATAACGGGAGGCAATGTCTTTCTCAATTTCAGTGGAAAGTAAGTATTCCATTATGTCCAGCTCCTTTTTAAATTGCTTCTTTTTGGTTTGTCTCACTGCCTAGTAAAATTACAGATTATGTGGTAAATAATTAGCTCTTATAACTGAGCGGGTATCCCCGTCTATCAGCCACTCGTGAATTCCGGTATCGCCTGTCCGAAAGGAAAATTTTCTTTCCATAGGGAGGCCGAAAAAAGAGCGGTAAAGCTGGCTTATCATACCTCCATGTGTGACAACAGCTATGGTGCTGTTCTCCTGGCTTTCATAGATGATTTTTGACAGCATATACTCTCCCCTGAATCTGAATTCAAGGGCGCTTTCCTGTTCATATACCGATAAATGCCGGGGAACCTCTTGCTTAGGATACTTTTCCGCTGCAATGTCAGGCTTTAATCCGGCTATCAAACCATTGTTAAATTCCATTAAACGTTCTTCCAAAAACAACGGGGCGTTTGTCTTTAGTCTCAAATATTCGGCAGTCTGCGCTGTTCTTTTGAGAGGACTGCAATATATCCTGTCAATTTCGTAGTTCTGCTTTACATATTCGCTCATCGCTTCCGCCTGTTTGTGCCCGCGTTCTGTCAGTTCAAAGTCTGCCCGCCCTTCATATACGTGAAGGATGTCCGCCTCGCTTTCACCATGCCGTATTATCAAGATCCTCATTAACATCCCCCCGTTAAATTCCTTATAAACATTATATGCTAGTTTGGCAATGGTTTTAATCTCTTTAATATTATAGCAATAATGCGGCTGGAAGTCTATACCTTCACAGCCGCATTGTTTATTTATCAGTCTCTAAATAACTTCATTTTTTAAGGGCAATTAAACTTCCTTCTCTCTTTCTCCATCTATGGGGAGGCGGCGAGATAACCCTAAAAACCAAATAAAACTGCAAAAAAACAAACGAGATTATGTTGCGGTTCCCACCCAAAGAAGATTATAATACTTTTAGGCGGCATACAAAATACAAAAACAAGCCGCTGAAAATGAAAGGAGCGGGAATGATGAAATCAAAACGAGCAGAATGGATGCGGGGCAGCTATGGTGTTATGAGCCATTGGCTTTATCAGCCGGTAGACGGCAGGCTGGAGGGCGGTACTCCCCAGCAGTGTGCCGAGGAATGGAACAGCCGGGTGGATCATTTTGACGTAAACGCCCTGGCGGACCAGCTGGAGCAGGCAGGCGCAAAGTGGTTTATTTTAACCATCGGGCAAAACAGCGGGTTTTACTGTGCCCCCAACCCAGTATATGACCAACTGACCGAGGCCCCTGTTTCCAAATGTTCCCGGAGGGATCTATTCCGGGACCTGGCATTGGCACTGCGCGCCAAAGGGATCCGTACAATAGCATACCTGCCCAGCGGCGCACCGGAAGGGGATTTTGACGCCTGCCTGAAACTGAACTGGAAAAACGGTTATCTTTTTGACAAAAACGGCAACCGGATTGTTACCCCCGATGGCCTGCGGGCCAGAAGGCCCAACCACCGTCTGGCAGAATTTCAGCAGAAGTGGGAGCAGGTGATTACCTATTGGGCCAAGCAGTGGGGGGAGCTTTGCTCCGGGTGGTGGATTGACGGCGCCTATTTTGCCGACCAAATGTACAATTATGAAACTGCCCCTAACTTCCACAGCTTTGCAGCCGCGCTGCGGGTCGGCAACCCGGATTGTGCCGTTTGCTTTAACGGCGGCATTATGCGGGAGGATGCCCCCCGCATACAGACTGAGGAGGAGGATTATACCCCCGGGGAGGGCAACAGCTACCTGTTTACCCCCTTTGGCCGTAAAAAAATTACCGACGACCTGCGGGACGCCTATGTAGACCAGGCCCAGTTCCATATGCTCAACTTTTTAGGCACCAACTGGGGGCAGGGGGAGGCTCCCCGCTATCCCGATGACCTTACCCTTGCCTGGACAAACTACGTGCTGCAAAACCAGGCGGCGGTTACCTGGGATGTGCCCACCAGCCGGGAGGGAAAAATCCCGGAAAGCTTTATTACAACCCTCTCCAAGCTGAAAAAATAAAAAGGGGACAAAGGCGGATGGGCGAGGATTTTTCCCACCAGGCAAGGGAAAGCGACGCGATATGGCGGGAAAAGACCTCTCAGACAGCGTTCAGCGGTTGTGAATACAGGTTCTTAATTATTAGCAAACAATGCGGCTGGAAGTCCATACCTTCACAGCCGCATTGTTTATTTATCAGTCTTCCAGCGTTTTTTGCAGGTCGTCTAAAAGTTCCTGCATGGTTTCTGCATCCTTGGCAGCAATCGCTTTTTTCAGGCTCGTTATTACCATATGGAGGAATCCACTGAGATGTCATATGTCCGCCCCTCAAAGGGAAAGATATTTTTTCATCAGTTCAGCGTTTTCGCTGTGCTTTCCAATCAGGCGGTTGATAAGGATAGATACCATAATACAATCCCGCTCTTTGCTGGTTTCTTTATATTGTTTGGGACTGCGGTTTACAATTACATCCAATTTTCCCTCTTGGGACAAGTCAATAATATAAATGCAGAAGCCTGTCCAGCTCTGATGGATATACAGCCTGCCATCTTCATAATACATAAACCATTTATCTTCCATTTCCTGCGGCTTATGCCCTTTTTTGACTGCATCCAACTCAGCGGCAGATAGTTCCCGCTCTATGATGAAATGTTCTGTTTGGCTTGGGATTTCTACTGTTTTCCAGTCTATTTTTTGGGCTATCACTTTTTTACCCCCCCCCCTTTGATGTTCAAGTACATCACAGAAATAGCGCAGGGCTTCCATTGGATGGTAAAAACACTGAAAAAGAATGTCGATTCCGAAACGGTCGTAAATAGAGCCAAACAATTCATTTCCAAAGCTGTAAATAGGGGTTTGCGCCAAAAAGGGCTCTTCATCCTGATAAAGATACGGGTTCCACCAAACATTTTTAAACTGTTCTTCCAGCTCTTTCCCGGTAATATCATGAGAAATGATTCTGTTTACCGTTTGCTCAAAAAGCGATAAATGTTCTGAAAAGTGTTTATTCAGGACAGGCATAGATGGGATGCCAATATTGGCGGCAGAATCAGGATATATCCTTTTAGACAGTATCCCCTCTGCGTTGTTGCAGAACTTAACCGCCAGCCCTTCACCAGTAAACCGAAAAATATATTCTTCCAACATACTGAAACCTTTTATAAAGGATTGGTAATTACCGATTATTTTCTGTATCTGCAAATGGTGCATTTCGTGGAGGATGATACAGGGCAGTTCATCTAATGAACAATATTTTCCGATTCCAAACAAATCCAAATGCAGCGATTTTTCAAAAACATATCCAAAGGATGGGCCGAAACTGAGGGTTAGGATAACTTTTGCATCATCTATATCAATCGCCTGCGGGAAAGCGCTGGCTAAGCGGTGTTCTAATTCTTCCAGATGGGATTGGCAGAGAATCCCCCTGACCTGTTCATATCTGCGTTGGTACGTTTGGGGATTCTTGAGACAGTCCAGCCATAATGTATGCTTATCCCGCAGGGCGTTTTTCCGCTCCTGGCATAAATCCGGTATATCTTCTGTCCTTATTTCCTGAAGATTGGCAAAGTACCATATCAAATGCTCTGCATCTGTGGGGGATAAGCCATACCTTCTCATTTCAAACTGATAGCTTTCATGAGAAAAAACACTTTTACAGGCTTCCAGATTGGAAGAACCCGGAGCCAGGCTGGACAGATAATTCAGCATAATTGGAACGCTGGAATCTTGGTACTCCATTTTAATCCTCCGCCTCCGTTCAAACAGAATACGAAAAGGGACTATGTTTCCATAGCCCCTCCAGATGGTTATTTGGCAGGCGTGGCATTCTCCTGCATCTCTCAAGCTTTGCAGCCTTGTCAAGCCATCGGCGTGTGGACGGCCACGAAATTTTCCACCTCAAATAACCCTCTTATTCTATATTCATTATATCACTTTTATTCACGCCTGTAAAGAACTTTTTCAGAATTCGTATACCGGATATACCTTCTGTCCTCAACTTTCTGGAATGAAATAATCGAATTTTTATATTCATCAGGATCTGTTGATGTTTTTAAGCACAAAATAATTTTATATTTCTTCCCATTCTCTTCAAACGCCTTCAACAAAAGGGCAGATTTAGACTTGTTTGCTTCTAAAATATAGTTAGGATTTTCAACAATTTGCGTCAGATATCCATAATATCTTTCATAATCTCCCGGATGCCTTTCTCTGATATGTTGTATTCTCTCATCTGTGATAATCACTTCATCCGTTACAATATCACTTGCCACACAGCTATAAATTTTCCTGTCCAATCTTCCTATATACTGCACAGCCGATTCCCCATTTTCTGCTGGTTTTCGACATACAGTATATCACAACAATAATGATTTTTCAATCCTTCTGGGAATCTCTGCCTGCCGGATTTGAAGTAGGAGCATCAAATAAAAAATATCCTATCAATAATCTATATCCGAATAATACGGATATAGATTATTATTACATTGTTTCTCCGTAGTTACAATACATAAGGATACATTTTTGTACAAAGGAGAAAAGAAAATGGAGCTTGACTATAAGGCAATCGGCAAACGCATCAAAATAGCCCGTATTAAAGCGGATTTGACACAGGAACAGCTTGCTGAAAGAGTAGGAATCTCTCCCACACATTTGAGCAATATTGAAACAGGGACAACCCGTGTAAGCTTAACAACAATCGTTGGTCTGGTAAACGCTTTAAACGTCACAGTTGACGATGTACTCTGTGATAATGTCATACACGCCAAAATTCAATTTGAGCGGGATATTTCCCAGCTTTTAGAGGACTGCGACGAGTACGAAATCCGTATTGTTAAAGAAATGGCTGAAGCTTTGATATCATCCCTCCGCAAAGGAAATTCTCTGCATGATCAAACTCAATTGATAAAAAGTTGAACATTCCATGGTATACTGAAACCAAGGAGGCGGTATCCATGAAGTCAAAAATCCTCATTGTTGACGATGAACCGGACATTGTGACAATGCTCCGGCAGTTTTTCACAGCCAAAGGCTACCTGGTTTTTACGGCTGCCAGCGGCAATGAAGCCCTTCGCCAAGCTGAAAACATTCCTGATCTCATTCTCCTTGACATCCAAATGCCAGATATGGACGGCTTAGAAGTCTGCCGCCGTATCCGGGATCATATCCCCTGCCCCATCCTGTTCCTCACTGCCCGCATTGAAGATGCCGACAAAGTAAAAGGCTTCTCAGCAGGCGGGGACGATTATATTGTCAAACCCTTTTCCCTGGTAGAATTGGAAGCCCGCATCCAGGCCCATCTCCGGCGAGAGGTGCGCAGCCGCGGCGAAACACAGGTAAAATTTTCCGGCGACCTTACCATCGACTATTCTGAGCGAACCCTGTTCCTGCAAAACGAAAAAATCCCCCTGGCAAAAAAGGAATTTGACATTGTGGAGCTTCTCTCCCAGAACGCAGGGCAGGTTTTCGACAAAGAACGCATTTACGAGCGTGTCTGGGGCTTTGACAGCGACGGGGACAGCAGTGTTGTAGCGGAACATATCCGCCGGATACGCTCCAAGCTGTCCGCCCATACCGGCAAAACCTATATAGAAACTGTCTGGGGGTGCGGCTACAAGTGGAGCAGATAAAAAGTTTATGGCGGAACCTCTCCCTGCAAAAAAGCCTTTTGCTCTGCGTAATTGTCTTTGGGGTTCTGGATTTTATCTTCTGCGCCGGCACATTTGCCCTCTGCGACCGGGCCGCCTCCAACATCCAGGAAAAGTATCCCTCCCAAATGGAGACCTTTTACCTGACCACCGAAGACGGAAAACGGCTGGGAGAGGGAGCCCAAATCAACACCCAGCCCGCCGCTCTTTCCGAGGAGGACGAACAAAGGGTTCGGCTTTTGAACTTTCTCCCTGTTGCCGCCACGCCGGTATATTCGGCGGCCTGCGTGCTGCTGGGGATCGCCCTATTTTACCGGAGCAAGCTGAAAAAACCCCTTCTCCTGCTGCGGGACGCGTCGGAAAAAATCTCCCACAGCAACCTTGACTTTTCTTTGGACTATGAAAGCAAAGACGAAATGGGAAGGCTCTGCCAGTCCTTTGAAACCATGCGTTCCATGCTGGCGGCGAATTTCTCCGAGATGTGGCGGCAGATTGAAGACCGCAAACAGCTCAACTCCGCCTTTGCCCATGACCTGAGAACCCCTCTGACAGTGCTGAAAGGCTATAATGAAATGCTCCAAACCAGCCCGGAGCTATCCACCCGGGAAACCGCCATCACCATGGAAAAGCATATCAAACGTCTGGAACAGTATGTTTCCAGCATGAGCCGTTTGCGCCGTCTGGAAGACATGCAGCCGGAATACAAAAGGATTTCGCGGGTTGAGCTTTTAAATTCCCTAAAGGGAACCGGCGAAATGGAGTGCCGCGCCCATGGGAAAAAATTCAGCTTCCACGACAGGACGTTTTCAGAAAGCTGGCAGATGGATGGGGGCTTTCTTTCCCAGGTATACAGCAACCTGGCGGCAAACGCTGCCCGCTATGCGGCTTCGGAAGTCGCCCTTTCTGTTAAAGAAGAATCCGGCGGTCTGTGTCTGGAAGTCACCGACGACGGCCCCGGCTTTTCCAAAGAAAGCCTTCGCCAAGCTGCCGCTCCCTATTACACCGGGGACAGGGACAGCGGGGAACATTTTGGGCTGGGGTTGTATATCTGCCAGGTATTAAGCAAACACCACGGCGGGTACCTAAAAATCGAGAACCTCCCCACCGGGGCAAAGGTGAAAGTTTTTTTCAAAAATAGATAAAAAGTAGATAAATTACTTGTAAAATCTCCTTGTAATATAAAACAAGGAGGTTTTTCTTTATGGAAAACAACATTCAAAAATTACTCACAGGAATTCTGGCTGTATCTGTACTCACCGCGTCCCTGGCGGGGTGTTCCGCAAAAGGGGATACTTCTTCCCAACCCGGTATTTCCCTGTCCCAATCCCAAAACGAAAGCAGACAGGCGGGCCAGCCTGAACAGGAAGCCTATTTCCTTGATGTCCCGGATGAAGGCTGGACTCCGGTTTCTGCCGGGATGTGGGCTGCATTGAAAGACTCCCAGGTTTTAACCAGCGTGCGTGTCTGGGTAGTTTCCTTTGAAGGGCAGACGGCAGAGCAGGCGAAAGAATCCCTTGCTGCTGACGATTACCAAGCAGACGGCGACACCATCCAGCAAGAAAAGGACAATATCACCACCAAAGGGGCACTGTACGAATCAAACGGCAATACCTGGGGGCTGTTCTATTCCTACCCTTCCGGCGAAGCGGAGCAATGGGAACCCGAACTGTCCTCCATTGCGGAAACCTTCCAGCTTTCCGGCAAATAAAAGGAGCGTTTGAAATGGAATTAAAAACCATCGGGCTGACCAAACGATACAGCACCAAGACAGCAGTAAACAATCTAAACCTGACGTTAAGAAGCGGCGTTTATGGGCTCCTTGGTGCCAATGGTGCAGGAAAAACCACATTTATGCGCCTGCTCTGCACTTTGCAGGCACCCACCTCTGGGGAAATCCTCTTAAACGGGAAAAACGTTCGGAAGCTTGGGGAGGATTATTGGAAGCTTTTAGGATACCTGCCCCAGAGCTTCGGATATTACTCATATTTCAGCGCATTAGATTTTCTCCTATACGTGGCGGCTTTAAAAGGGCTGGACAAAAACGCCGCTAAGAAAAAATCTTTGGAACTTCTGGAAGCAGTAGGGCTAATAGGGGATGCGCGCCGCAAAATCAAGACCTTTTCCGGCGGCATGAAACAGCGTTTGGGAATTGCCCAAGCAATGCTGAACGACCCACATATTTTAATTTTAGACGAACCCACCGCCGGGCTTGACCCCAAGGAGCGGGTACGGTTCCGCAACCTCATCAGCCTTTTTTCCAAAGACCGGATTGTACTGCTGTCCACCCATATTGTATCTGACGTAGAATCCATTGCAGAAAAAATTATCCTGATGAAAGCAGGACAGCTCATACAGTTTGGCAGCCCGCTGGAGATTATCTCTGAAATTGAGGGGAACGTGTGGGAATACGCAGCCTCTCCCCAACAGGCGGAAGAATATTCTTCCCGGTTCAATATCAGCAATCTCCGGCAGGAACACGGGAAAACGATCTTGAGGATCATCAGCGGGCAATCCCCCGGCCCGGAAGCGGTCAGCGTTCCGCCAACTCTGGAAGACCTATACCTGTACTATTTCAAAGGAGTGGAAAATCCATGAAAGATTTAACCAGGTTTGAGCTGCGTAAGCTTTTGGAACGCCCCATCATTTGGGGAGGGCTTCTGCTGGTTCTGCTGTTCTCCCTGTTTTTGTCCTATTCCAGTTATCGGAACATGTACGCTTTCGATCCAATCCTTCACATGGAAGGAAGCGGAAAAACCGCTGTTGAAATCAACAAAGCCGCTGCTGCGCGGTACGAAGGCATCCTCACCGATGAAAAAGTCCAGCAGATGCTTTCCGACCTTGCGCCGAAAACCCGCCCAGGCGGGATTAATGCCATCTGCCTTGGGATAAATGCTGTCTGGTCGGCGGCAGCCCCCCGTTTTTCCACCCCGGAAGGCAGTTGGAACGGAACGGCTGTTTCCGATATATACGGGGATGAAATCATTAAAATTGGGTATGTTGACGGATGGCTGACCACAAGCTCCAATATAGTTCGGATTTTTATAGTTTTGTCCTTTGTGCTGATCCTGGCTGTCTCCCCTATTTTCTCCGGTGAATATAACGGGGTTGACAACCTCATCCTCACCGCCCAATATGGCCGCTCCAAATGCGCTGCCGCCAAAATCGCCGCCAGCTTAATCACAGCAGCGGGAGCTTTCCTTGTGATTGCCGGGGCAAACCTGCTGTTTGCTTTTCTACTTTACGGGAAAGAGGGCTTGGATTGCAGCATCCTATTTGCTCCCTTGGAGTTTGTGGAAAGATTTATCCCTTTCAACATTACAGTTGGGGAACTGCTTTGTTATCAGGTGCTTCTGGGTTTTGCCAATATGATCTCTGTAACAGGAATCGCCCTGGCACTCTCCGCCCTCTCCAAAAACCAGCTTGCCGCTTTTGCAGTCTGTGCGGCGCTATATGTGCTGCCGATCCTTATCCCGGTTTCGGAAACCAGCGGATTTTTTCGCATCCTTGCGCTTTTGCCGCTGTTCTATGTACAGTTTGTGTCCCTTATGGCCATTGAACAGATGGGCAGCGGTCTGTTATACGCGGTTTGGGCTTTGCCGGTTTCTGTTCTTTTTATTGTAATGGGAGGGTTCGTTTCTTACAAGGCGTTTGCAAAGCATCAGGTTTTTTAACCTCCCCTGCCTCTCCTGAAAGGGGAGGTGCCGCCGCAGCGGCGGAGGGGTTGCCCCACCTCGTATGGCTTCAATGCTTCTAATAAAGCCAAAAAACTTGAATTTACAAATCGAACTCACGTTAATTATAAGGTTATCGGTCTTAGAGCCTGTTTAGGATCTCAACGTGTGCGGATTAGCGAGCGGATTTTTTGCCCAGCAAGGCAAAAACCCGCAGCAATCCTGACGGATTGCAAGGGTTTTTAACGCAGTCTGGG
>CAOJXI010000012.1 GCA_948465665.1 uncultured Clostridia bacterium
AGCGGAAGAAAGCCCGCTTAATGGGGCTGCTCCCACGAAGCTGGTTCCAATCCCAATCTTATCCCTCCCACGAAGCAATTCCAGCGGGCTTTTGATTTTAAATACTGACGAAACGGTTAGCTATCGTCTCTTAGGCAAGGTTTCCGTTTGCTTCCAGCCTGCTGGGGTATTTCGCGCCTGCGGGCGCGACCAGGGGGCTTTTGAGGAAAGCCCCCTGGACCCGAAACCTTTTTAATCCGCCCCAGCTTGTACTCATCTTAGCTTACTCCCGCAAATAAGCTTTACCGAACCCTTTCAATGAAAAGGGCTGTATGCGAAAAAACATAATTCTTCACATACAGCCTTATTAAATGCGCATTACTTTACATAAAGGATCAACGCCATAAAAACAAGGTCTTCCTTGCCCGTATTGGCGATAGCATGGCCCTGGTTAGGGTTCATGGTACAAAAATCGCCGGGGCCGACATGGGAAACAGTTTTGTCAGGGTTGGTAAAGTCCCCCTCACCGGAAAGAATATAATAATATTCCACTTCGTCAATGTGTTCATGCCAGCCGATGGTGTTGCCCGGATGGAGGACTACCTTTGCAAACATTTTTCCGGTTCCATAAAATTCATCTTTGCTCATCAGGTGGTGAAGCTCAGTAACGCCAACGCCGCCGCCGATGCGGTCAATTTCTTCTATGGAAAGTGTTTTTCTCACGCCCATATTGATTTGCCCCTTTCGGTTTTAAATTAATTTCTTTTCATTATTATAACGGTCATTTTCCTCTTTGTCAATCAATCTTCATAATGTCCGCGACATGACAAAATAATTAAATTACCGTCTTCAACGGTATAGGTCAGCCTGTTTTGCTCATCAATTCTCCGGCTCCATTCTTTCATATGGCGTAAAGGTTCTGGTTTGCCGATTCCTTTGTCAAGTCCATTGCGCTGAATATCCTGGAGAAGCTGGTTTATACGTTTCAGAGTTTTTTTATCCTCTATCTGCCAATATAAATAATCGGCCCATCCATCTGGCGAAAAAGTAATTCTATACATCATTTTCAGCCATTTTCTCCAATTCATCCATTGTTTTTACAATACCCTGGCCAGCGTGAACCTGTACAAGCCCCCGGTCTATTTTTTTCAGATATTCGGCGTTCCGTTCTGCCTTTTCTAATTGGTTGTATCTCTCTGCACTGATAATAACTACATTTCTTTCAGCCTTTCTGGTGACAATTATTGTCTCCCTTCCATCTATTACTTTATCACAAAATTCTTTAAATCTGCTGCGGGCCGTAGAAAAGTTTATTGCTATCATATTATATCTCTCCTCCTTATTATAGTACAATATATTGCCCTATTTATTGTACTGTATTTTATCTAAAATAGCAATCTCTTTTTCTCTTGAGTTTCCGTAGAAAAAAGAAGGCGGGAATAAAAAAGGAGTCAAAAGGTAAAAGGATATCAAAAAAGTTTCAAAAAATAAGAAATCCCCCTTCAATTTGATGTAAAGTTTAATTACCACAAAAAATCTTACTAAACAATAGGAAAAATATTTACGCAATAAACGATTCTTTACAAACGCGAATAAATTTGTTATAATAAAGATAAAATAGAGGGAGTACGTGTGGTGGTAAATTTTCGTGTCAACCACACGCCGATGGTATTGACAAGGCTGTAAAGCCTGAAAGATGCAGGAGAATGGCACGCCTGCCAAGTGTCCATCTCAAAGAAATGGAGGATTTATGGAAACATAGTCCTCCATTTTTTGGTATATTGTTAGGATGGCTAATTTTATGAATAACTTCAAAACAGAAGAAATCAGCGCAATCATACAGCGCGGCAGGGACGAATCTGTCAATCCTGAAATTCTGGGGGTAATCTACTCCCTTGGCCGTGACGCGGAAAATGACGAAGAATACAGTTATTCATTTCAAACACTGCTGGATATTTTAGACGGCGGAACCGACCGGGTGCGTGCCTGCTGTATCCTTGGCTTTTCCCTGCTGGCGGTATTCCATAGTAAATTGGATAAGAATATAATAGCCCCTATTTGCAAAAGGGAGCGGGAAACTGCCGCAGGCGCAAACCTCAGCACAATTAACAGCGCCATTGATGACATCAACCTGGTTCTGCACTGGGATTTATAGGGGAAAATTTGAAAGGACGGTTGTTATTTATGACCCGCGGTCGTTACGCCTCTGTCCGGGAGTGGATTTTGCAGCATCCACAATATTTGAAACTCCTTCGGTTTCTGTACAGGCTTCCGCTGCTTTTATATGCTGCTTACCCAATGATGCTTTTCGGGCTTTTGGTACAAAGAAAATGGGCGGTGCTTCTAAGGGCTGCGATTGTCCCGCTGGCGGTATTTCTGGGAGTAACCCTCCTGCGCCATTGGCATAACGCCCCCCGCCCTTATGAGGTATGGGACATCCCGCCCTTATTCCCCAAGTCTAAAAAGGGCCATTCCTTCCCAAGCCGGCATTCCACCGCCGCGTCAGTGATTGCTATGGCTTTCTGGTTTATCAGCCCTGCTGCCGGGGCTGTAGTGCTGGCAATAGCGCTGTTGATTGCCGCCAGCCGTGTTCTGGCAGGGGTGCATTTTGTACGGGATGTACTGGCGGGGCTGGCTGCCGGAATCCTTGGAGGAATAATCGGCTTTTTTATTGTATAAAAAGGGGATGGACATATGTCAGAAGTTTTACGGGGATTTGTTCCAACAGATGAAATGGATTTCTCTGTATTGCAGATGGAAAGGCTCTCCCAGGCACAGGAGGAAATCTGTTTCCTGTTAGACAGAGGATACCAGATTGAAAAAATTGTGGCCTTTGTGGGCAATCATTACCAGCTTACTGCCCGGCAGCGGCTTGCCCTGACGCGGGCTTCCTCCCCCGATGCGGACATAAAAAGCCGGGAATCCAGGCGTATTTCCGCTTCTTTGCAGGGCAGGACAGTATATATTGACGGTTTCAACCTGATTATTACGCTGGAAACCGCTCTCTCCCATTCGCCATTGCTGCTTTGCATGGATGGAACAATAAGGGATTTATGCGGCCTTCATGGTACATACCGCTTAATTGATAAAACCCAGACAGCCCTGTCCCTGATTTGGGAAGCCTTGGCGGAACTGGGAGCAGGCAGGGCGCTCTTTTACCTTGACGCCCCGGTTTCTAATTCCGGGCGGCTGAAACAGGAAATCCTCCGAACCGGGGAGGAAAGCGGAATCCCAGCCGAGGCGGAAACTGTCCTCAATGCCGATGCCCTTTTGTGGGACAAGGACGGGGTTGTCACTACCGATGCGATTATCCTCAACCGCTGCCAGGGATGGATAAATTTGGCGGCAGAGATAATTCAGGGGAAGCTGAAAGAACAAAAAATAATCAACCTTTCAAAAGCATCGTTCAGCACAGCTAAAAATAATGGAGGGAAAATACTATGAAAAATTTTCGCAATTACACTCCTGAAAAGTATTCCAGTTCGGATTTCCAAAAAATAGAGGAAGGAATCTACCGGACAAAGAACCCCTATTCTGGTATTTCCGATAGGGAAATCTTTGTAACATCTCTTTCCTTTGAAATGGAACCGGAGTGTTACGGGGAAGAAGACGCTTCCCCCAGAAATCTAACGCAGGTTCCTATTGAGGGAATCTTAGACGAATTTTCTTTATTTGTCACTGATTTTTATGATTCATTAAATGAAACGAGTGAAATCACCTGCTATCAGGAATTTGGTTCCTTTGATTTATCAAATATCCAAAAGTTAAGAATGCTCATTGGAAAACGGTTTTATGCAGTACCATACATAGATGAAGATGATGGAGAAGAATATTATAATATGGTCATGGAATAGCCCTGTTCCAATTTAGGTTCTTTTACAGACAGGAATCCGGCGATAGGGCAAAACATAATGGGGTAAAGATAAATGCGGAATGATATTTTAGAGAACCTGCAAAAAGAAATATATTCCCGATGCCAAAAAGAATCCAACCAATTTGGGATGGGATGTTACTATCATATAGCCGCTGTCGTTAAAAACGCTGAAGCTCTGGCGGAAAAGTATGGGGCAGATAAAGAAGTTGTTCTGATTGCAGCATGGCTGCACGACATCGCATCCATTACAGATTATCGTCTGTATGAGCTTCATCATATTCATGGGGCAGAAATGGCGCGCCATATTTTACAGGGGTATCATTATGATGACCAAAAGATCCTGATAGTAGAGGAATGTATTAAAAACCACAGAGGAAGCCTAAATTCCGAAAAACGCACTGTTGAAGAATTATGTGTTGCGGACGCCGATGCAGTTTCACACTTTGACGGCATACCAGGTTTATTGTATTTTGCTTATGTCCAAAAGGGTATGGGAATGGAAGAAGGCAGGGAATTTGTAAAGGATAAACTGGCAAGGAGCTTTCAAAAGCTGTCTGCTGAAAGTAAAAAATATTATCAAAACAAGTTTAAAACAGTTATGGATG
This sequence comes from uncultured Clostridia bacterium, assembly GCA_948465665.1. Lineage (GTDB taxonomy): Bacteria > Bacillota > Clostridia > Oscillospirales > Ruminococcaceae > UBA1405. Next base: position 4,459 of record CAOJXI010000012.1, read on the forward strand.
TTTTAGAACCTTTTCGCTGAATGGGCAGTGTGCCCAAAAAAGCAGATAGCTGAAAGGAATGAAACGCATGATTTATGATTATGAAGACCAGGAAGGATATGTTTCCCTTTGGGTAGGAATTTGCAGCGGTTATCAGGTTATTAATGAATATTTATCGACAGCATACTTGGAAGAAAGCTTTGACGGAAAGGCAGAAAGAATCAATCAAAATAGGATATGGGACAAACTGTTTCTCCCTCAAAACATTTCCAGGGCCTGTGAAAAAGAATTGAAAGACTATTTTAATTATGAGTCCTTCAACCAATTTGAATATGATTTTGGGCTGACCTTTGACGAAGATTTTCGGGAGGCAAATGTTTTGGAATACTGCACGGGGGATTTAGAAAAGTTGTTCGGAGATTTTTCTGAATCCGGTTTGTTTTTGGATGAGGCAAAAGCGGCGGCCCCCTATTTGCCGGAATGTAATACCGCTGTTGCTTTGTATGATTTTAAATATGAGGGTGGCATTTCAAAGGTTTCCCATGAAAATGTCACTTTATATTTTCTTTCATACTTTAAATATGATAAGCATGGATAAATTCGGTTGCCAAGGGAGGATGGTTTTATGACAACAGCCAAACAGTATTTAAACATTTTAAGAAAACGCGAACCGCAACTATGGACGGAACCTCTGGAAGAATCTCCTTTTACTGAAAATGACCTGTCAGAAATTGAAAAAGGGCTTGGGTATTCCCTGCCTGGGCCGTACCGCGAATTCCTGTTAAGCTATAAAATGCCGAAAAACTTAACTGTACTTGTTTCGTTTTGTGGCGATTCTTATGCCAACTCCTGGTGGGAGACCTTTTCCCGTGAAAAAAACAGCTACATTGACCGGCCTGAACACGATATTGGGCCAACTGTCCAATTTGAATGGCACAATATAGAAGGAAACAGCGGCTCAGAATTTTTGGAAAACCTCAAAAGTGAGCAGTCGGCAGAGGATGGCTGCGCCTGTTTCCTGGAAGCAGGTTTTATACAGATTGGTGAAGTATACGGCTATCTAACATTCCTTGACTTGGTAAATGGCGGCATTGTCACCATACATGAAGAGGGTGTATATGACATGATGCTTGACGATGGCGTGAATGGGGAAAGCATTTCGGAAGTAAGAAAATATATGGAGTCGCGGCGGCTTTATATCTGTAAGGATTTCAACGATTTCCTCCGGTTTGCATGTACTGGCGATTTTCTTGATGAAAATGAAGCGAAATTCCCCTCCCAGGAAGAACTGGAACGGGATTATTCCTATTGATTCTTTCATAAAAGTAAGAGCCTGTTTAGGATCTCAACGTGTGCAGGGAGATTCTAAACAGGCTCTAAAGCTTTTATAAGGAATAAAATTCCTTGCTATATGTCGAAAACTGTGATATAATGGCAAATAACATGGAGCTGCCAATAAAACGGTAGGCGGTTGGCCCCGGCAGGGGGCTGGTCTAACAGATCGTTTCTTTGCCCCCTTACATAACGAAAGGGGGGCTGCCTTATGACATTGAGTGAAGTATTACAGCTTTTGCTCTTGATCGTAGGAATCTGCAACATTTTCGTTCAGATTATAAAGAAATAACCGCCGTCCCCTAGCAAAGTTCGGCGATTATTTCTCTGAATTCTAGCTGGGGCCAACCGTCTACGGGCAGCTCCATGTTATATTTCTATTATACTTAAAGTTTTTTACCCTGTCAAGTGGGCATTTCTTCTGTTATTTTCTTTTATTTACAAAATATTTGATATTTAGCCGTTGAAAGTTTGTTTTTTATGTGTACTATATTGCAGATATAAACAACTTCTGTGACATGGAAAGGCTGGGCGTAGTTTATGAGGAAAAAAATCTATATTGCGCTTTTCATTTTTATTACTATATTTACTGGGTGTTCACAGATGTCCAACAACAGGGCCGAGGAAAATCCACCCCAAAGAGATGAATTTTTAAAAGAAGAACCAATAAAAACACAGGCAGATACAGTTACCTCCATATTCAGCGGCGAAAACCTGCCGGATGAAAAAATAGAGGAAATCCAGACAGAATGTTCCGATCTGGGTTCTCTCTATAAAGACATCTATCTCAATGCGGAAAAGAATCCTTTGTCAGATTGGGACAATAAAAAGGTTATCAGCCAGGAATCCATTGATAAAATAGAAGATGTTTTAAAGAAAGCCGGATACCCCGTTTTGAACAGCAGCTATATTTATCCGCCCTTTCTCGAACATTCGGAAAATTTTTATGCCTTTTGGAACTCGGTTCAAAATGGTGTTGATGCGGAAACATCCTATTGGGAAATATCCGACTCTGGTGGGTTGAATTATTATGAATTTCAATATATAGATGGGAAGCCGTACAGCATTAACGCCTTTGCCGAATGGGGGAAGGATGGCCAGCTCAAAATAGAAAGCGCCGGAAAACGGAATGTCCTTAACTGGGATATGACCTATCATGGCGATTTTTACTATCAGGACGTTCCAACGGACAGGCATTGGGAGGCATCCATCTTATTAAGGCTAAAACCGGTTGACAAAAACCTGTTTGAACTAACTGAAAAATACATCAAGCCAATCGGCTATTATAATGTAAACGCGTTTTTATGCGATTGGGACACATCAGACTATGGAAATTTATGTTTCAACGATCTGTTTGAATCCCTATACAAAATGGAAAACAACGACTATGTTTATACAGATCAATTTGAAAAGGAACAATACCCTTATTTCCATTACTGTGTCCCTGCGGAGACATTTGAGAATACAATACTGCCTTACTTTGAAATTCCGCTGGCTGAGTTCCGGGAAAGGACGCTGTACAATTCTGAAAAAGATATATACCCATGGCAGGATATCAATGTCTCCAATGTTTCCTATTTTCCAGCTGTTATATCAGATGTAATGGAATCGGTGGAGAACATTGATGGTTCCATCACCTTAAAGGTATGCGTCATGTGCCCGGATATGCAGACAGACCGCCTTTTCACCCATGAGGTAACAATTATGCCGTCTGACGGCGGGAAATTCAAGTATCTTGGAAATAAAATTACCTATACAGGGGAAAACGAACTGCCGTCAAGCCAGCCGAGAATTTCCGCCCAGAGGACAGATACCAGCAAAGCCGCCGGGTAAAATAAAGCGGAGGTCAGCCATTAAGTTTATCAAAAATAACTTTCTGTTCTTTCATGATATTTTTCCCACCTGATAACCGTACTCTGTCAGTTTCCTTTTGTATTTTAGAAAAGAAAGGTCTATGGATATCCCTGCCATACTTTGGATTTCTTCAAGTATAAGCCGGAAGGACTGATTTCTGTTTCTTGCACATATCCCCATACAGCATTTATTGACTCATTGCTGATACCTTCTTTCAAGGGGATTTTTCAGATTTATGGATTGATGCCGTTTTCTTTCAGGAACGCAAGGCTCTCCGCCATACACTGGAAAGCGTCTTTTTGCCAGCGCTCCTGCTCGGCAAATGCCCATTTTACACCGGTTTCTTTACAGGCCCGAATGGAAGAAGCCCAGTCAATTTCCCCTTGTCCCAGCGGAACCAACAGTTCCTTTCCGCTGGAATCATGACAGCAATCTTTAAAGTGGACGAACTCGATCCGTCCCTGATAGCGGTGCATCCATTCGTCCGGGTCCAGCCCTGCCTTAATCAGATGGTATAGATCCAGCCCAAGCTGAAAGGAATCCGGGGTATTTTCCATCAGGATATCCACAGCAGTTTTGTCACCAAACCGACGGTACTCCTGAGCCCTGGGATGGAAGGATGCCACCTTGTTCTGAGCTTCCATTTGGGCAGCAAAAGCAGTAAGCTTCTCTGCAAAGGCCATACATCCATCCTCTGAAAAAAATTCGTAGGGTATCCCGCTGATACAGACATTCCTGCTGCCGCATAGGTCGTGAAGCCGCAGGGTATCCTCTAAATGCTCTATGACTGCTGAATAATAATCCTGAGTGGAAACGCTGATAAGCCCGGCTTTTTTCAGGGCCTCTGCTATTGTTTCCGGTGGAATTTCCGGGTTTACCCATTGTATCTGGACAATACGGTAGCCCATTTCTCCCAGCCTGCAAAATGTTTCCTCCATCTGTTGGGGTGTTTGTAAATAAGCCTGTAAACTGGAAACCTGAGCGCCTGCTGTAATCATAATCAAAGCCTCCTTTTCTTTGCTGGTTATGTAGTAGCCAAAATCTTTCTAGGCAACTGCATAGTGATAATATGACCGGTACTGACTCCACACCTAAATAAGTTATCTTTCAGCATATACAAATAATGAGGTCTGACAATCACTATATCACCTCTTTTATATAAATTTACCAAAAATCGTATCTACAATCAATGGTTTTTCTGATTTTTCAGTAAAAACAATTGGACTTTCTACACTTTTTTAAAGTAAAATGCTTTGGCAATTTAAAAAGCGATACAGGTAAAGCCTGCACCGCTTAAACAGTTAAACTCTATTGAATCACAACAACCGAATTCTCTTGAAAAAGGATAGCCTGCCGATTGCTGAGATTGATTTTTTCCTGCCAGTCCTTTGGATAAACTCCTGTTTTGGCGCAGTTATCTTCTTTACAGTGAACGCCCAATGAACATTTCAGCAAGCCCAGATTGTCTGGCAGATTGTTGGCGAAGATGATGCTTCCCGCACTTACCCCAACCACAATACCGCCGCCGCTGATAAAATCCAGGATCTTTTGGTTAAATCCCTGCTCGTTGATCCGTTTCAGCAGATATTTTGTATCCCCGCCGCATAAATAAACTACATCATAAATATCTTTAATAGGCTGTCCAAACTCGTTATGTAGATCATAAACACTGATGTTTTCATCTTTAATTCCACAGCTGCGAAGGTCATTTAAACACTTGGGCAAAACATCTATGGCGTCTGGAAATATGGCAGCTGTTGGAATAAACATCGCTTTTATCTCAGATGGCGGTTTGGGAAGCATTTCGGTAAAAGCGTCCGCTATCCGTTTGGTATCCAGTCCGCATGAGGTCAGGATGACATTCATATAAAATTCCTCTTTTCAGTTTAAGAACATTTATTCCTTATTATCTTAACAGTCCACTGGAAATTTGTCAATTCCTAAAAATACTGAATTTCAAATACTAATATGATATGCCTTCAAAGCCGACGGAAGCGGATAATTTTTTCGTATCACTGCCGGAGTCTCCCAAACCAAGTCCCCCAAACACTCCAAAACACATTGATCAGATAAGTTTATTTCAAACCCCCGCATTTCCCACTGGATATGGGTGAAGATGTGCCGCGCTTCTCCCAGGTCCTTTACAGAAAGGATAGATTCCTTTGGAAGCTGCAGACAGGTTTCCAGTTCTCCGGCAGAATAAAAGCCCTCTATATTGGGCAGCTCCCACATCCCCGCCAGAAGGCCCTTTCCGGGGCGCTTTCTGAGAGCAGCCTTTTTCCCCTGGCGCAGCAGAAGAACTGTCCGTTCCTCTATGCGCCGGGGTTTTTTGGGTGCTTTTACCGGCAAATCCTCCGCAGTCCCCCGCTGGAAGCCCAAGCACAGCTCCCGGACTGGACACAAAAAGCACTGGGGAGCGCCGTTAGGGATACATACCACAGCCCCCAGTTCCATTAAAGCCTGGTTAAATAAATCCGGCTTGTCATGGGCAGGTCCGGCGGACATAACTTCGGACAGCATAGTTTCCACAGCGGACTTGGTTTCTGGCTGGGAAATATCAAGATGGCTGTCCAGAATCCTGGAAACTACCCGCAGGACATTCCCGTCTACCGCGGGAACCGGAATCCGAAAGGCCAGGGAAGCCACTGCCCCTGCTGTATAAGGGCCAATCCCCGGCAGAGACTTTAACGCCCTGTAATCAGCGGGAAGTTCCCCGCCATATTGGGAAACAACAGCTTTTGCAGCTTTTTGAAGGTTCCTTGCCCGGCTGTAGTAGCCAAGCCCTTCCCATAATTTGAGGAGCTTGTCCTCCGAAACCTCTGCCAGCGCCCGGATATCCGGCAAAGCGCGGAGAAACCGGGTGTAATATCCCTTTACCGCTTCTACCCTGGTTTGCTGGAGCATAATCTCTGAAACCCATATCCCATAGGGGGATACCTGCTTTTTCGGCGTTGAACGCCAGGGAAGGACCCTGGCGTTCTGTTCAAACCATTGGATCAGCGGCTTGGAGAGATCAAAAATAGTTGCAGGATCAAGGACTGTATTTTCCATATTTCTTTCCATAAGCCCCTAAAATCCCTTCTGATTAGTAATTAAGTTCTATCATGGCATGGCCGTCTACCTTGGGGACTGTAAAACGGATTCCGCCGTCAGCCAAACGCTCCAATGGGATATCTGTCCCTTCCAAAGCCACTGAAACCTTTTGGATCTCCTTTGGAAGATGCAGTTCCACCGGGATTTGGTAAACAGGGATGACATTTTCAATGGTAAACAGCTTGTCGCTGCGCTTTTCGGGAATGTAGTGGAGCAGATGCAGGACATAACGCTTCTCCCTTTGCTGCTCGTTGATGCAGGCCAGCAGGCTGGTCGGACCCTGGTGGCGGAGAATCCTCTGGGGAAGCAGCAAATCAAGCGCATCATTTACCACTTGGCGGCACCATTGGGGATGCCTCTCCTGATAGATAGAGAAAACCGGATGGCTGAAATAAACTGTATTTTCCGTTCCAACAGCAGCGGGATATGCTTTTTCGTGGGATGACGGTGTATGTTTATGAGAGCAGAAATGCTCCCAAGTACGGTTAAAGTAGGGAACGGCGCAATCCATTAGGATTTTCCCAGTTGTTGTCTTTACTTCCTGCCCTTTTTGGTACATGACATGCTCCGTCTTAGGGAGCTGTTTTCCCAGGGTATCGTTGGGAAGAATAAAGTCCGGGGAATAGGGTGCAGGGCCTATGTATGAGACGCCCAGTTCCGGCAGGGCGAATTCAATCTTTTCACCTTCTCCGGCCTTTGTCAGACCGGAAAGCCCCGACGCGAGAATCTTTCCGCCATGGGCGAGATACTTCTGAAGCTTTGCCTTTAATTCGCCATCCACAGAAACCTCGTCAGGGAGAATCAGCAGCTTATACTTTGAAAAATCTGAGCAGTTGTCCACAATATCAAACTGGCAGCCCATTTCTTCCAGCATGGCTGATGCACCGCATACCGGCTTGGGGACTTCGCCTGTTCCGATGGGGATGGTATAACATTCAGGCGTAAACACCGCCATATCACAAACCGGGGAAGCATTGGCGCACCAGGGTTCTTTCTTTTCCACTTCGCTGTAAACAGAGCCAACCAGATCATAGACCGCCGGGGAAATTCTGCCATCTGGGTCAAGCTGATCTCCAATCAGGCACTTTGTATTAAAGGCCAGCATACGGAAACATTCATAGGAAAGCGCCTCTTTATTTTTAAAGGAATGAAAATCGCCCCAATCAGTGTGGAATTTTCCGGTCTGCCCCAATAAATCCAGCCCCAAAGTACGGGCATACCGCACCGTGTTGGAAAAATGGGTGTAGCCCCATCCACCGCTGGGCAAGGACTCCAGCTCCAGATGGGAATAACTGTCCAGGCTGTTCCGTACATAGGGCCCGATATGCCCGCAGTTATAAAAGATAGAGGCATTAGGATTTTTCTCCCGGACCAGGGCCGACAGCTCTGACTTCAATTCTTCTATAGACTTTTGCGAGAACTGGATACGTTGGGCTTTTTGAGTGGGGTCAAAGCCTTGGGATTTCATCTTGGCAATACAGGTGGGACAACTGCAATTTGCATTTCCTACAATGTCAAAAAACAAACCGTCAACAGGATGAATTGTTTCCAGAACTTCGCTTGTCAGTTCTTTCAGAAAATCCCGATATCCTGTATTAATGCAGAGCATCCGATAAAATCCAGGCTGGAAAGTCTCTGCCGGGCCGCTTTCAAAATGGTCAAGGATACAGCCGTGTTCATCGTAAGCCAGCCATTCAGGATGGCGTCGGCTTTGCAGATAGTTCCATTGGACAGTAATGTAAACCGGGACCCGGATACCATGCCTATGGCAGGCATCAATCTGCTCCTGCAGAAGGTTTTTGTTTTTCAGGCCGGGATGCACCATATCCGGGAATTTTTTAGAATCATAGTAAAGCATCCCGTGATGGCAGATAGCAAAGCAGCTGACAGAATTTACATGGGCTCTTTCCAGGGTGGAGGCGAATTCCTCCGCATCAAAATTCTGGCAGATGGGGGAAATTTTTTCACTGGTATGGAAATCCATATGGATTTGTCGGAAAGGAAGGTTAAAGGTCATAAAGGCAATGCCTCCTTTTTATTTTTATAAGGCTGATTATAACACGATTTATGGAGAATTGCCACTACATTGTCCTGCCATATGGAATATATTTTGTTCTACCGCATACAAATAAAACCAGATTACATCTTAACCTGATAAAAGATTGGTTAGGGGGAGTGGGACATATATGTTAAGATATCACCGGCCAAGGACAAAGATATTGGCGTTTCTGTCAGCGACCTTTGCAGCAGCTATCCTGTTTACAGCGATTTTAACCAGGGGGACAACCGCTGAACCAGCACAGGCTGATGCAGAAGAAGAAATTGCAATGCCGGTTATTATGTACCACCATATTCTGGAAAGCAGCAAGTTACTAGGCTCCTATGTCATCACGCCCACTGAGTTGGAAAATGATTTTAAATGGATTCAGAAGGAAGGCTATACGCCAATCGTTGTAGCAGATCTGCTCAACTATGTCTACAACGACGTTCCTTTGCCCGATAAACCGATCATGATAACCTTTGACGACGGTTATGAAAGCAATTACGTATATGCTTATCCGCTTTTGCAAAAATACGGATATAAAGCAGTTATCAACATATTTGGACGCTGTACCGATGAATTTACTCAGACAGAGGATAAACACATTAATTATTCCCATATCACATGGGATGAGATCCAGAAAATGGCGGAATCCGGCGTTATTGAATTCCAGAACCACAGCTATAATATGCACTCTAATTCCAATGGCAGCCGGAAAGGAATCCAAAAACTGTATAGTGAAGATGCAGCAGCTTATCGAAAAGCTCTTACCAATGATTTGGGGAAGCTTCAGGAAGAATTCGAGGAACATTTGGGATATGCGCCGACAGCCTTTGCATATCCGTTTGGATATATCGAGCCAGCCGCAGACAGCATTATTCGGGACATGGGATTTCAGGCTACTTTTTCCTGTGAAGAAAAAATCCATTATATTACAAAAGATCCTGAATCGCTATATAAAATTAAACGGTTTAACCGTCCACACAATATCAATACGTCGGACTTTTTCGCAAAGATTGAGAAAACCAGAAAACAAAAAGAAAAGGAAAAACTATAAAGCGGCAGACTGGGGCTGGATTATTTTTAATAATCCAGCCAGCTTTATTGTCAATTCCACATTCAATTGATTTACTCCTCATCCATCTTCGGCCCCAGCAATGTCCTTGCGGCAGCACAGAGTATACCCGCCACCGGGTAAATCACCGCGGCAGTTCTCCAGCCGTTAATGGCCATCCCCAGCCCAACATAAAGCGCTGTAGCCAGTATCATAATCAAACTGTATGCGGTGTGTACCCTGCGGCGGCGGATTCTGTCCTCCGGGGAAGGATTATTCTTCCAGTTGTACTTGGCTATGTTGTATTTATCCTCCAGCATCCCGCCGTAGACCAGGAAAAACACTGCCCCCGCTATAATAAACAGGAACAGGCCCCCCATCCATTCCTCATAAATCAAATTACCATCTGACCAAATCAGCAGTATCACACCAAACAGGATGGCCCCCACGCTGCCTGCGACATACCAAATAAGCCTGCGGCGGAACTGCTGTTTCTGTTCATCTGTATAAAAGTTATTGATTGTAGGGTTCTGCTTGCGGAAGTTGTCCTCCTCCATCCCGCTGGCAATCAGAACGATGGTACAAACTGCCACCGTCCCCAGTATCAGGATCATGGAGACCATTTCCGACAGTCCCAGCACGCTGCTGAGAGCCGCAGCTGCAGCCCCCACGATAAAACCTGCAACCGCCCCTGCAACTTTCAGGGCAAACAGGTTCATAAAACGGTCGTATCCTGCGCTGTCCTCAGCCAGGGATTTTTCCGCGCTTCCCCGAAGAAGGGTGTCCATATCAATATGGAAGATATCACAGAGCTTCAGGATGGTTTCCATTTCGGGGTAGCTTGTGCCGGATTCCCATTTGGAAACTGACTGGCGGCTCACATCCAGCTTTTCAGCAAGCTGTTCCTGTGTCATATTCTGTCTTGTGCGCAGGTAGGGAAGATTTTCAGATAATGTCATGAGAGGGTTCCTCCTTGTTCGTTGATGGCTTTATTCTACCCTTTCAAGGAGCGCAATTCAAGATATTCTCTGTTGCTTTTGAAGAAACTGATGTAAACTTGCGGTTGCAAAGGGTGTTTTATAGGAATTAGACGCATTATTTCTGTGATTTCCTATAAAATCCATTAAAAGGGATAATTTTGACAGTAATCAAAAAATGGTAAATTTATTCTTGAATTTTGGCTTCTATTATTCTTATTTTGACGTGAATTCGATGGAACCCTTTCTTAATTTTAAGGTTTAGGGTTCAGGATACGCCATCTCAGCAGCCGTTGGCTGTTCACTGGCTGCAAGTGATAACCTTTAACAAAAAATCCCGCCATATATCCCCCCGGAAGCTGTTCTAAACCCTTTGCCTGCTGCTCCCACAAAAGAAAATGGCGGGATTTTCTACAACTTTAAGAAGCTGTTTCTATATTTTGCTTGTGCTGTTTTTCAGTGAACAGGGGTATTTCGCGTCTTGCGGGTTCAGTTCAGCAAAGCTGAACTGGCGATCGGGGGCTTTTTAGGAGTGTAGCTCTGCTGCACAACCCCCTGGACCCCAAACCTTTTTAATTCGCCTTATCGAACTCACGTTAAAATAATAAACTGGCTGGGCTATCATCTGATAGTCCAGCCAGTTTCGCTTTTTCGTTGGTAATAGGAGAGCTTCCTTGCCGAACAACAAAATGTTGTTTCAATCTACTCGTGAAAATAAAGAAGGAGACAAAATAAATGGACAGCATCTTGTCAGTGAGGGATACCGGCTTTCGCTCCAACCGCCGCTGAAATGCGTCATTAACTTTTACCGCTGTGCAATCTTTACGTCAAGTTTTCCGGCATTTCGTTTCCCCTTTGCAGAAGCTGGGGGATTGTCTTAAAATCTTAAACCTCTGTCAACCCTATTTCAAAAAATCTCCAACAATCTGGGGAGCCTTTTCGATTGCCTCATCCAGCTTGTTGATATCTCCCACGCCGCCCATGGCGCTGTCAGGCCGTCCGCCGCCAGAGGCGCCTGTCAGCCCGGACACCAGCTTGACAATTTTCCCGGCGTGGGCTCCAGCCTTCACTGCGTCTGCACCGCAGACCACAAGAATATTCCCTTTATCCTCATTGACTCCGCCCAATACTGCAATGATCTTAGAGGAACTTTCCTTAATACGGTCGCCCATCATCCGCAGGGTGTCCGCTTTCATGTTGTTGACCCGAACCGACGCAACAGATAAGCCTTTGACCCCCACAGCATTCCCAAGCAGACTTTCAACATTTGCATTGGCAATCCGTGAATTCAGGGTGTCGATCTCCCTGTCCTTTGCCTTCATCTCAGCCATCACAGCAGCGGAACGAGCGGGAAGCTCCTCCACGTTGCCGGATTTCAGGTTTTCGGCAATGCTTCCCAGCAGTGCGTCTTTGTGATCCAGCAGAGCCATTACGCCGGAGCCGGTTACGCCTTCAATTCTGCGCACGCCGGAAGCAACCGACGATTCCGAAACAATGCGGAACAACCCAATATGGGAAGTATTCTTTACATGGGTGCCCCCGCAGAACTCAACAGACTTGTCCTCCACCTTGACTACCCGGACAACATCTCCGTATTTTTCCCCGAACAGTGCCATAGCTCCTAGCTTTTTGGCTTCTTCCAGGGCCATTTCCTGAACAGTTACATCGTAAGCGTCCAAAACCAGCTCGTTGACCATTGCTTCTACCTTTGCCAGTTCTTCCTTGGTGACAGCAGAGAAATGGGAGAAGTCAAACCGCAGACGTTCATTGTCTACATAGGAGCCTGCCTGATGGACATGGGTTCCTAAAACCGCCCTTAAAGCGGATTGGAGCAGATGGGAAGCTGTGTGGTTTCTCATAATGGCATGGCGGCGTTTTTTGTCTACACATGCATCGACGGTATCGCCCTTAGAGAGCATCCCGGCATCCATTTGCCCAATGTGCATAAACAGCCCTGTATTAGATTTTTTGCAGTCAGTTACATTGAAAACCGTTTCGCCAACCTTCAAAACGCCCTGGTCGCCAATTTGTCCGCCCATTTCCGCATAGAAGGGGGTTTGTGTGAGGATGATTGCCGCATTGTCGCCGTCGCTGATATTGTCCACAAGCTGTCCATCCCTGACAATCGCCAAGATTTCCGCCTTATCTTCCATCTTTTCATAGCCGGTAAAGCAGTTTTCCACATTGGAAAATTCAGCCAGAACGTCCTCAGCCCATCCCACGCTGCCAAGGTCAGCGGCATTGCTGCGGGCAGTATCCCGCTGTTTCTTCATACATTTTTCAAATTCTTCCATATCTATGGCAATTCCCCGCTCCTCCGCAATCTCGGAAGTCAGGTCTATGGGGAATCCAAAGGTATCATACAGCCGGAACGCCTCGCCGCCGTCCAGAACCTTTTTCCCTTCGGAATCCAGCTTGTCAAGCAGGCTGTTTAAAGTCTCCATACCCTGGTCGATGGTACGGGCAAAGCGTTCTTCCTCTACCTGGATCATCTTGACAATATACTCTTTCTTTTCGGTCAGTTCAGGGTAAGCGTTGGCGTTTTCCTTAATGACCGTCTCGCAGACTTTATACAGGAAAGGCTCACGGATGCCCAGCAGACGCCCATGGCGCGCTGCCCGGCGGAGCAGACGTTTCAGGACATAGCCACGGCCCTCATTCTTGGGAACAACGCCGTCGCCTATCATAAAGGTGGTACTGCGGATATGGTCGGTAATCACCCGCAGAGAAATGTCGTTCTTTTCATCCTTTTTATAGGCCACACCCGCGATCTGGGAAACATGCTTCATAATATTCTGTATAGTATCCACTTCAAAGAGGTTGTCCACATCCTGCATAATGCAGGCAAGACGCTCTAATCCCATACCGGTATCAATGTTGGGGTGCTCCAGGGGGGCATAGTTCCCCTCGCCGTCAGAATTGAACTGGGTAAAGACCAGATTCCAGATTTCAATATACCGGTCGCAGTCACAGCCAGGTCCGCAGTCAGGTTTGCCGCAGCCGTATTTTTCACCCCGATCATAGAAAATCTCAGAGTCGGGACCGCAGGGACCGCTGCCGATCTCCCAGAAATTATCCTCCAGCCGGACAATGTGGGAGGGATCCATCCCCACTTCATCGGTCCAGAAATGAAAAGCCTCATCATCCTTAGGGTAGATAGTAGCATACAGCTTTTCAGCGGGGATCTCCATCACTTTGGTGAGAAATTCCCATGCCCACGGGATAGCATCTTTTTTGAAGTAATCGCCAAAGGAAAAGTTTCCCAGCATTTCAAAATAGGTGCCATGGCGGGAGGTCTTCCCAACGCTTTCAATATCGGGGGTTCTGATACATTTCTGACAGGTAGTGACCCTGGTTCTTGGCGGAACCACCTGGCCGGTAAAGTATTTCTTCATAGGGGCCATACCGGAGTTAATCAGCAGGAGGGAATTATCGTCCTGCGGGATAAGGGGATAACTGTTCAAACGAAGATGGCCTTTCGATTCAAAGAATGAAAGGTACTTTTCGCGGATTTCATTAAGACCTGTCCATTTCATGGGGGTAACTTCCTTTCTGTTTTAATCTATCAATTAAAATTCAAGCGGGATCGATACACAGAAAGGTACTGTGCAGACCGCTTTCTTTGCGCTGGAACTTCAACTGGAGAACCAGGTCAGCCATTTCTCCGCCGCTGCCGGTCATATCATAATCCACCAGGATTTCCCCATCATCAGTATGCTCATATATGTGCATCTGATGGTATTCATAGGCGGGATGGAATTTGCATGGTATGCCATATTCGTCAAAGAAATCCAGCTCCTTGGCCTCCAGATTGAGATCCATAATCTCTCCGATTTCATCGGTATCGGCCCATTCCATCTCATCCACACAGGAAGACAATTCTTCATATTTTCTTTCATGGAAGGCGTGAAGCAAGTCTTTTACAACTTGGGTAATCTGCTCCATTTCCTGTTCTGTCATTGTCATTCCCCCCTTTCATACAAAGAAAAAGACCTCCGCCCGACAGATGTTGGGACGAAGGCCGGAATTCCCGGTTCTCGTGGTACCACCCAATTTCACGCTTTCCGATCTGGAAAACGCCTTTGAGACGCTTTTAACGCAAGCAGTACGGTGCGGATTAGGCACAGCTTCGGAGATGGCATAGGATAACAGTGTACAAGGGCTTTCAGCAAACGCCCCCTCTCTGTGGAACACAGGAAATCCCTTTTTCCCTTCACAGCTATTTTATAAACAAAATTATTATATCCATTCTTCCTTAGTATGTCAACCGATTGGACAAAATAAAGTAGGGGCAGCTTCATATCTGACGGTTTCAGAAGGCTTTTACTGATAATGATACCGTTTCCGATATTTTACAAACATAAAAGCAGAAAATGCCAAAGCCATTAGTTCCGCTGCCGGCGTAGCCAGCCAAATCCCGTTCACGCCCATAATGGCGGGAAGTGTCAACATAGTAATCAGCATAAAGACAAAGGAACGGGAAAACGCAAGCACGGCAGAAACTACCCCGTTAGACAGCGCGGTAAACATCCCGCTGGCAAAGATATTAAACCCAATAAAAAAGAGTGCCAGCGTACAAATACGATTTCCGGTAACAGCGAGCGCATAAACCGGATTATCAGGGCGGGTAAAAACCCCTACCAGCGGTTTGGTAGCCATAAAGGACGCCGTTACAGTGGCCAAAGAAATAACGATAATCACCTTTAGACTGACAGAGATCAGTTTTTTTAATTTGGCATGGTTTTTCTCGCCATAGTAGTAGCTGATCATAGGGGCAACACCGTAAGAGTAGCCTGTATAAAGCGAGCTGGCAAACATTAAAACGTACATGATAATGGTGACAGCAGCAACGCCGTCTTCGCCGACATAGCGGAGCATTGTCCAGTTAAACATCATGGTAATGATCCCTGTCACCAGCGCGGTAGCCATTTCAGAGCAGCCGTTGGTGGCGGCATTTGCCAGAACGCGGAAGCGGAAAACCGGTTTTGTAAAATGCAGGAGGCTTTTTTTCCTGCTGAAAACGAACAGCCCAACAACAGCGGTAACAGAATATCCCAAACCGGTGGCAATCGCAGCCCCGCTGATCCCCATGTGGAAAACAGCGATAAGGAGGTAGTCCAGGATAATGTTCAGAACGCCGCCTGCAACGGAGCAGATAAGGGAAAGGGTGGCTTTCTCGGAAGCGATCATGTACAGCGTGAAATTGTTCATTAAAAGGATGGGGACAGTAAAGAGAAGATAGTGGCTTAAATATTCTGTGCAGTAGCCAAGCACATCCGGCGAAAGGTTCATGCTGCTGAAAATGTTGTCCATAACGGCGTAGCCAAAGATGCACATCCCCAGGCCAACTATAACATTTATTAAGATGAGGAAGGTAAAGTCTTCTTTAGCTTCCTTTTGTTTTTGTTCTCCCATTTTTTTCATAATAACCGCGCTTCCCCCGGTAGCAAGCATGGTGGAAACCGCAGTAACAAGCTGTATCACCGGTGCGGTCAGGTTAATGGCGGACAAGGCATTAGTGCCAATCAAGTTTGATACAAACAGCCCGTCTACCATAGTATAAAAGGACATAAAGACTGACATTGCAATCGTAGGCACGGCAAAGGCCAGGATATTTTTCAGGGAAACGGGTTTATCATAGGCATTTTGCTTAACCATAAAAAATTCCTCCTATATACTTGTATTTATTGTCTCTGTGTCATATCATAAGGGATACAGTAACTGTACAGTCAAGGGGGAGATTTCAAAAATGGAAGAAAAAAACAAACTACTTACAATAGGCCAGTTTGCAGCCCTGCATGGCATCAATAAAAAAACTTTAATGTGGTATGATGAGATAGGGCTGTTCCAGCCGGCTGTAGTCCATCCTGAAAACGGATACCGGTATTACAGCTATTACCAGAGCTCCATCCTGGAAACAATCCTGCTCCTTCGAGAACTGGACGTATCTATAAATGAAATCCAAACTTTTATGAAAGATCGTTCCGCCGCCAGCCTGGAACAGCTTCTGAACGAGAAAATACAGGATGTAGACCGCGATATCCTTCATTTAAAGGCTGTGCGGAAAACCCTGGAAAACCACCGCCAGAATATGCTGACGCTGATGACAATGGATTTATCCAAAATCAGCATTGTTGAAAAGAGGGAACGCTGCCTGGTAACTGTGGAGATTGACGAAAATGTTTCTTTTGACAAGCAGGTGGAAATGATTACCGCGGAAACCAAAAAATACCAGCTCCGCCGCCTGCATGACGCGTCCTATGGAACAATGATTTCCGTTAAAAGCTTATACAGCGGAAATTTTGACGATTATTCCAAGCTTTTTATTGAAATCCCTTATCCTATAAAGAAAACCGGACTGCATATACAGCCCAGCGGAAAATATGTAAGGGCTTTTTATAAAGGCCCCTGGAATGAAATTTCATTATGTTACCAAAAAATATTCACCTTTGCAGAACAGCAAAACCTTGTTTTATCTGGGTATTCCTATGAGATGATTATTAATGAAAACGTAATAAACCAGATTGAAGATTCCATTGTTCAAATAGAAATTCCCATTAAGCTATAGCCTTTTCCTTCTCCCCTCTTGATGTATGGAAAAAGCCTGATATAATTGTTATAAAAGTGCTTTTGATGGAAGGGCGGTTAATAAAAGATGGTTAAAGATTTGACAAAGGGGAGTATCCCAAAACATTTAATTACTTTTGCAGTTCCTATTGTATTAGGGAACTTATTCCAGCTAACCTATAACGCAGTAGATTCCATTGTAGTAGGCAAATTCGCAGGTCAGGGAGCTTTGGCGGCAGTTGGAACCGCAAATCCTGTTATGAACATCGTTATTTTAGGCGTAACAGGGATTTGCATTGGGGCGTCAGTTTTAATGAGCCAGTTTTTTGGCGCCGGGGATGAAGAAAAATTAAAAAAGGAAGTTTCCACCACTTTGGTTTTTGGCGGGATTTTTTCCATAGCAATGGTTGTTTTAGGGCTGCTGTTTTCTAAAACCATCCTCCGCCTGATGAAAACCCCTGACGAGATTCTCGATATTGCGGGGATATATCTGAGGATTATATTCCTGGGTATGCCGTTTACATATTTGTATAACGCAATGGCTTCCGCAATGCGCAGCGTTGGGGATTCTAAAACGCCGATCCAATTTCTGGCGGCTTCCTCGGTGTTAAATATTTTCCTGGATTTTCTCTTTGTCGCCATATTCCATTGGTCGGCAGTGGGAGCGGGGATTGCGACCGTATTGTCCCAAGCGGCTTCCTCTTTGTTGTGCGTCTGGTATGTTTACCGGAAAGTCCCCCTTCTCCAGCTCCGCCCTTCTGAACTTAAAATGGACAAGGAGCTTTTAAAGCTTACTTTGCAGCAAGGCTCTATTACCGCTTTGCAGCAATCCTGCCAGCCGATTGGGAAACTGCTTATCCAAGGCAAAATTAACACTTTGGGCGTCAGCGCCATGGCGGCTTTTAATGCTGTCAACCGCGTGGATGATTTTGCCTTTACCCCAGAGCAGAGTATTTCCCATGCAATGATGACCTTTATTGCTCAAAACCGAGGGGCAAAGCAAAAGGATCGCGTGAAAAAGGGGTTCCGCGATGGCTTAATGGTTGAATTCGGTTATTGGGTTATTATTTGTGTTGTAATTCTGTTATTCCGCCGGCCTATCATGAGTTTGTTTTCATCTGGGGAAGATTTTGATATGCTGGAATTGGGGGTAAGTTATCTTGGGCTTATGGCGTTCTTTTATTTGCTTCCGGCGTTTACCAACGGGGTTCAGGGATTTTTCCGGGGCATGGGAAATATGAAAATTACTTTGATTTCTACCATTATTCAGATTTCTGTCCGTGTAATCTTTGTATATATCCTGGTTCCCGCTTTGGGAATTACCGGCGTTGCCTTTGCAAGCCTGATTGGATGGATTTGTATGCTTGCTGCTGAAGTACCCTATTATTTTGCATATATGAAAAAACAAGAAAAACAATTTTAAATTTTTTATGTCCATGTGGTTTTTCTACATGGATATTTTATCTTTGGAGGTTTTCTAATTAACGTGGGTTCGATAAAATTTTCAGCTTTCCGCTTTTATAGCAGTCCAAGGAAATAACGCGGTGCAGAGCGGCAGGAGCAAATTACGTACAGCAAGGCGGACGACAAAAGCGGGCTGCCGCCCAGTGAGGAGGACAACGCAGCTATACGTGATTTGAACTGCCAATATGTGCTGCGGTATTTTTTGGACTGTTATAGGTACGCCATCATGGCAAACCGTTGGTTTGCTGGATGGCTGAAAGCGAAAATTTTTAGCTCTGTCCAACTCTGCGGAGTTGGACGAAGCGGAAGAAGCCCGCTTAATGGGGCGCTCCCCCGAAGCTGGTTCTAATCCCAATCTTATCCCACCCCCTGAGCAATACCAGCGGGCTTTTTATTTTGAATACTGACGAAACGGTTAGATTTCTGTTCTTAGGTAAGGTTTCTGTTTTCTTTTAGCAAGCTGGAGTATTTCGCGCCTGCGGGCGCGACCAGGGGCTTTTGAGGAAAGCCCCCTGGACCCGAAACCTTTTTAATCCGCCCCAGCT
>CAOJXI010000013.1 GCA_948465665.1 uncultured Clostridia bacterium
AGCCATCCAGCAAACCAACGGTTTGCGGATGATGGCGTACCTAAGACCGTAAACCATAAAAATTCACATTAATTAAGTAAGAAAAAACGCCGGAACCCAAAAGGGAGTGAAAAAATGATAAAAACCAAAAAGAAACAAATTTCCCCAGCCCATATCGAAATAAAAGGGAAGAATCTGCGGTTATACACCAGCCAAACAATCATAGTAGGAACAGGCGCAGCCGGATATAATGCCGCAGATACATTATACCATCTGGGTCAGGAAGATATAGCCATCGTAACCGAGGGGATAAAAATGGGTACGTCCCGCAATACCGGCTCAGACAAACAAACTTATTATAAGCTGACCCTGGCCGGAGACAGCGGGGATTCTGTGCGGCAGATGGCGCAGACCCTGTTTGAAGGCGGCAGTATGCACGGGGATATAGCCATGGCAGAGGCCGCCATGTCAGCGGGATGTTTCTATAAGCTGGTAAACCTGGGGGTTCCCTTCCCCCATAACCGCTATGGGGAATATGTAGGATATAAAACGGATCATGACCCCCGCCAGAGGGCAACATCCTGCGGGCCGCTGACATCCCGGTATATGACGGAATATCTTGAAAGGTCAGTTATGGAAAAGGACATCCCGATTTTTGACGGCTACCGCGTTGTGGAAATTGTCACCCTAGAGGCTGGAGACGAAAAAAGGGCAGTTGGACTGGTGGCGCTGGAGGCTGAAAGCGGGGAGCTTGTCCTTTTTTCCGCAGACAATATCATTTATGCTGTTGGAGGGCCGTCTGGAATTTACCAGTCCTCAGTGTATCCCCAAAGCCAGACATGCGCGACCGGGACAGCCTTGGCAGCAGGAGCAAGAGGAATAAATGTAACGGAATCCCAATATGGGATTGCATCCATAAAGTTCCGCTGGAATCTTTCTGGAACATACCAACAGGTAATTCCAACCTATGTTTCTACAGACATGGATGGGAATAACCCAAAAGAATTTTTAGATGAATATTTTTGCTCTGCCGGGGAAATGGCGGACGCTGTTTTTTTAAAAGGGTACCAATGGCCCTTTGACCCCCGCAAGCTGGAAAAAGGCGGTTCATCCATCGTAGATATGGCTGTATTTTCCGAAACCAGGGAAAAGGGGCGCAGGGTTTTCCTGGACTTCCGGCGGAATCCTTCAGCGGTACAGAACAAGTCTGGGGGTTTAAACTTCTCCCTTCTTGGCGGGGAATCAAGGGAATACCTGGAACGCTCCGGGGCAGTGCAGGATACCCCTGTTGAACGTCTCAGGCAGATGAATCCTTTAGCGTACCAGTTATATTTGGATCATAATATTGACCTGTCAAAAGAGATGCTGGAAATTGCTGTCTGCGCCCAGCACAATAACGGCGGTTTGATGGGGAATATCTGGTGGGAGAGCAATTTAAAACACTTTTTCCCGGTAGGGGAGGTCAACGGGACTTTTGGGGTATACCGTCCAGGAGGGACGGCCTTGAATTCTACCCAGGTTGGAAGCACCCGGGCAGCGCAGTATATTTTTGAAAATTATAAAGCGCCTCCTGTGGATGCAGAAAGCTTTGGGAAGGCGGCAGAAGAAGCAGTCCAAAGATGTTTGGGGCTGATACAAAATGTTACCCAAAATGAAAACGCCCAGTTCCCGCAGGCGCTTAGAAAAAAATATCAGCAGAGGATGGATTTATGCGGGGCATTTTTGCGTGATCTTCCTCAGGTGGACGCTGCTGTCCAGGAGTGTATTCAGGATATTAGGGAGCTGAAATCTGTAACCTTTGCCAAAACACCAAGCCAGATTCGCGACGCTTTTATTAATCTGGATATTTTATATACACAGTTTGTCTATCTGTCGGCTATCGCGGAATATATCCGGCAGGGCGGCAAAAGCCGGGGCTCTTATCTGATAGGGGAGCGGGATTTGTCCCACTGCGCCCGGACAGGTGTGAAAACCGAACTGGACGAGGGGAATTTTAGTGATCGTGTATGCGAAGTTGCCTTTAATGGGAATAACTTATCCTGTGAATTTTTCTGGCAGAAGGTTCGTCCTATTCCTGAGAGTGAGAGCTGGTTTGAAACAGTTTACAACCAATATATCCGCCATGAAATAATTAGATGAACGTTTTGGCTTATTTACAGCAATTCAGATTATATCAGAAAGTTACAGAAACTTTCCTGTAATCAAGAGGGCAGTATAAAAAGTCATTAATTTTACCTAAAAAGGAGCCGGAAACAGCAAAAATGCTGCTTCTGGCTCCTTTTTTTATACTTAAAAATCCGCATCGCCATGCCATTTTTTCGCTGATTTAAAAACAAGCAGCTTACAAAAAAGTATACTTTTTTGTAAGCTGCTTTTTCCTGCCTGTTAGTAATATATTACCACATCTTCAATGACATTACAACCCCTTTTCTAAAATTTCTTGAAAAATTTCCATTTACAAAAAGGTATACTTTATTGCAAATTTATTGTAAGTTCCTGCCGAACGAAACTTTCAACTTTTTGTAAATGGGAGGCATGAGGCCATGTTGTTACTGGGAAGGAACCTGGGGGAAAGCATCGTCATAGGGGATAACATTTATATCAAATTCGTGGAAACAGATAAGAGCGGGCACAAGTTTAAACTGGCGATTGACGCGCCAAAAGATGTAAAGATTTCCCGTGGGGAGCTGTATCCGCCTGATACTGTCCAGCATGAAAAGCTTTCTCAAATTACTACAGGCAAAAAGTCTTTGGCATAAATTAAGATTTCGGCATTGCCCCAAGCCAGCGCGCGGCAGGAGGACAATGTTTGAATAAATATTTTATATTAAGAAAGCCTTTTCCCTTATGAAACAGGCAGGACGCCAGAGTTCAGGGAAAAAGGCCGCATGGAGGTATTATCATGGGAATGGTCGTAAGAACCAACACAATGGCACTCAACGCATACCGTCAGTTGGGCATGAACAACAGCGCAGTTGCAAAGTCTTTGGAGAAACTTTCTTCTGGCTTTAGGATTAACCGCGCTGGCGACGACGCGGCAGGTCTGGCAATCAGCGAAAAGATGAAAGCCCAGATTACAGGGTTGGAGACTGCTTCCTCCAATGCACAGGACGGTATTTCTCTTATTCAGACCGCAGAAGGGAACCTGACGGAAGTACATTCCATGCTGAACCGTATGGTTGAGCTGGCTACCAAGTCCGCTAACGGTACTTACCAGAATGAAGTTGACCGCGAAGCCCTCCAGGCTGAAATGGATCAGCTTCTCGAAGAAGTTGACAGGATTTCCAAGTCTGCTAACTTTAACGGCATTAAGCTTCTGGATGGTACTATGGGCATGAATACCGAAGCAATGAAAATAGGTGATTCTACTGCTTACAAACCAACAGGTTCTGTTAGTTTGGCTAGTGCAGTAACTGTGCCTGACGATCATATAAGTGGTACTCAGTCAGAAGTTAAACCAAAGTTTACTGTAGATTTCTCTGAATATAAGGCCAGTTTGACATCTAAAACAACAACAGCTGGTAAGGCTACTGTTACTTTTGATACAGACAATGGAAAAATTCAGACATATGATACAACAAACAAAAAATGGGTAGATAGTTTTGAGCTTGCTCCCACTCCTGCAGGTACTGCCGGTGATCCTATAGACATTACGGCTAACGACGTGCAAGGCCTTTTTACCGATGGAGATCTTGTAAAAATTGGTGATGATGCCTATGAAGTTTCGAGTTCTGCAAATGGCAAGGTAACTTTTACATGGAAGGGTACAGCTAATGCAGATGGTGAAACAGCGGCATCTGCTGATACCACCGCAAAGGTTACTGAAGATACATGGACTCCTGTAGGTGCAGTAGGAATTGGGATTGAAGGTGATGGTACAAACCATGAGACAGATTCTATTGTTGATCCTACTGTCCGTTCAGATTGTGATATCACCAAAGTTGACGATCCAGTAGTTGGCGGAGAAAAGTTGCGTGCAGGGGCAACTTTGACGCTGACCGCTGATATGGTTCAGAATGGTTCTTCACTGAAGATTGGTAATACTGTGTTTACCTTTGATAACACTAATACTGGTCTTTCTGGCTCTGGTGACGCTTATACGATTGGTACTAAAGATGTTGCCAATGAGGATTTATTGAAATATGTTACCGAGCAGTTATCAAATGCGACTGCAAACGTTACAAAGACTGGTGCAACTACAGCGACTTCATTTGCTATCAACCGTGTATCTGATGATACTATTCATATTGATGAATCTGCCCCAACTGGTGGTGCAGATTACGCTGGATTTACAGCTGATGAGATGAAGAACGCTTTCTCTCAAACTACTCCTGAGGTTATGGCCAATACCAAGCTGACCATTACCGACAACGATAAACTAGCGGATGAAGTTAAGATTCAGGTTGACGGAAAAGACTACACCTTCAATAAAGGTGCAGATCTTGACGAAACCATGAATAACCTTCAAACTGCGTTAGGTGGAGACTATACTGTTGATACAACTACAGACAGCGAAGGCAACGGTATTGTAACCATTTCTGCTAAGAGCGCCAGCACTGAAGCTCCTACTCTTGCTGGTTCCGGCTTAACATTACAGATTGGCGATACTGCCGATCCTTTCAACAAAATGAACGTTAAAGTTGCTGACATGAGCGCCAAGGGTCTTGGTTTGGAGCATTTGAAGACCAATGGTATTATGAATGAGAGCAACGCAAGCAAAGCTATTGATACCATTAAAAATGCTATCAATACTGTATCCTCCACCCGCGCAGATATGGGCGCACTCCAGAACCGTTTGGAACACACAATCAACAACTTAGACGTTGCTGTTGAGAACCTGAGCGCGGCAAACAGCCGTATCCGCGACACCGACATGGCAAAAGAAATGATGAACTACACCAAGATGAATGTACTGGTACAGTCCGCCCAGGCAATGCTTGCCCAGGCGAACCAGCAGCCCCAGAGCGTCCTCCAGCTCCTGCAATAATTTTACCAATAGTTAGCCTTGTTAAAACATAATCTTTAGACTGGCTGTATAAGATAAACCGCCTGCCCCGGCCGGCAGGGAGCAGGCGGCAAGAAACAGAGGGTATTGCAAGTGCTTACCCTCTGTTTTATGTTAATATTTAGAACTCATTACTTTAACATAAAAATCCCCGTAATTACTTTTTTGAGCCATTACGGGGATTTGTCCTGTACACAAATTATTTACATCAAAAATTCTGCTTAGACAATAGGCGAATACTCCTCAAAAAGCGGGGCAAATTCTTCAATATCCCCTGCGGCGGCTGTGTCCAGCAATTCATCGGGAATCTCATCCTCCAGGCCATAGCCGGGAAAACCTTCGCTTTCATCCAAGTCCCGGAAGGAACGGTAAGGCTGTATGTCATAATAAGAATCAAAAGTATTGGCCACTTTTATTTCATCCTCTCCTGTGATTTGACGCGCCTTTTCTTTTTTAGACGCTGACGAATTCTATTCTTTCCAGCAGCAAAGGAATCTATTATACATACTTTTAATTTTTCTTACTATTTTATCAGAACCTCACAGACACACAAAGGGCTTCGGCATTTGCCGAAGCCCTAAAAAATTAGTCAACCTTAAAGCCGAAGAACTTAACTGTGTTGTTATAGCTGATGTCCTGTACCAGTTTCCCAAGGAATTCAATATCGTTGGGATACTCGCCGTTTTCAACCCACTGCCCAATCAGGTTGCAGAGGATTCTCCTGAAATATTCGTGGCGGGTATAGGAAAGGAAGCTGCGGGAATCGGTAAGCATACCGATAAAGTTGCCGAGGACATTCAGGTTCGCAAAATCGGTAAGCTGCTTAATCATGCCAACCTTGGTATCATTGAACCACCAGGCAGAACCAAGCTGGATTTTGGTGTTGATGCCAGCCTCATAGAAACACGCGCCCACAGTTGCCAGGAGCTGGTTGTCGTTCTCGTTGAGGGAGTATAGCACCATCTTGGGAACAGAATCCTTCTTTGCCAGTTCGCCCAACAGCAAAGCAAGTTCCGCACCGCATGGCTTGTTGCCGATAGCGTCAACGCCGGTATCCGGGCCCATTTTCTTAAAGGTCTGGTAGTTGACATTTCTCTGTGCGCCGTAGTGAATCTGCATTACCCAGCCGTGTTTGGCGTACCATTCGCCTAAGAACAGGAGGATTGCGGTCTTATATTCGTCTGCATCAGCCTGGCAGACAGTTTCGCCGGAAAGGGCAGCAGCCAGGGTCTTATTCAGCTTATCCTCGCTGGCAGGGGAATATACCACATAATCCAGACCATGGTCAGAGTTGATGCAGCCCATAGAATGGAAGAATTCCAGACGTTTTGCAAGGGCGTCTTTTACATCGGAAACCGTTTTGATAGATACACCAGACGCATCGGACAGTTTGCCAATATATTCTTTAAAGCCTTCTTTTTCAATATTGATCGCCTTGTCAGGACGGCAGGCAGGCAGTACTTTTACTTTGCAGGTGGGGTCTTCCGCAATCTTTTTATGCCACTCCAGGGAATCAACAGGATCATCTGTGGTGCAGATGAGTTTTACATTGGACTGGTCAATCAGCCCGCGGACAGACATGGTTGGTTCTGCCAGTTTTTTATTGCAAAGCTCATATACTTCATCGGCAGTTTTCAGGCTCAGGGTTCCATTATATCCAAAATAACGCTGAAGCTCCAGGTGTGTCCAATGATGCAAAGGATTTCCGACTGCTCTGGAGACTGCATCTGCCCATGCGCGGAACTTTTCCTTGGGATCGCCGCTGCCTGTAACAAGATCTTCAGGATATCCACAGGCGCGCATAATACGCCATTTATAGTGGTCGCCAAAGTTCCCGTCGCTCAACCATACCTTGGTAATATCGGAGAACTTGCGGTCTTCATAGATTTCCTGGGGATTGATGTGGCAGTGATAGTCAATGATAGGCATTTTGTCCGCGTAATCGTGGAAAAGGGTTTTGGCTGTGTCATTGCTTAGGAGGAAGTCTTTGTCCATGAAATTTTTCATTGTCTGATTTCTCCTTCTTCTGTTGTTTTATTTGTATAAGAAAGCACAGTTTTTAAAGATAATTGTGCATCCTTTCACTCCATTTTGGGAACTGCTGCCGGTTTGCTTATCAAAATGTTGTTTCCCGTTTAACTGTTTCAGCGGTCAGTACAATTTTATTAATGGCTTCTTTCTGTTCAAATACATCAATTAAAGTACGCACAGCTGTCACACTAACTGCTGCTACCTTATTATCTATAGACGTTAAAGCAGGAATGGTAGACCGGGCAAGCATAGAATTATTAAATCCAACAATCTGAATTTCATGAGGAATTTTCAGTCCTGCACCTATTGCTGCCTGTAATGCTCCTACTGCTAAACAATCATCTGATGTAACAATTGCCTCTACACGGTCTTCCAACAATAGCTTTGCAGTCTGCTCCCGCGCCGATTCCGGCGAATGTTTACATCGTACTGTCAGCTTGGTATCTGCCGCCATGTTCATCTGAGTAAATGCCGCCTGGTATCCGCTTAACTTTAAAGCGCCGGAATAGGTGTCTGCGTCATATAAGTATGCAATCCGCCTCAGCCCCTGTTCCAGAAAAACCGAAACAGTTTCCCTTACGGCATTAAAATCATCACAAACTACCCCATAAATATTAGGAGCCTCTATAAAGTCGTTAATGAGAACAAAAGGGACTTCTTTGGCAGCATCCAGAATATGGGAATTATCCCCTTTTTCTTTAAAGGTAGAACCAACCAGGATAATAGCGTCTACCCGTTTGGATAGGAGCAGGTCAATTGATTTCCGCCGGTCTTCCAGTTGGTCGCCAGTACAGCACAAAAGGGAGTCATAACCGCTTTTCCTAAGCTCTTTCTCCAGAATGGAGACAGCAGTAGCATAATAAATGTCGGAAACATCCGAACAGAGAATTCCCACCATTTTAATGGAATTCAACCCCAGCCCTCTGGCGAAAATATTCGGGGTATAGCCCAACTCTTCGATAACCTGAAGGACACGCTCCCTGGTTTTTTCGCTGACGTTCCCTTTCCCATTAAGAACCCGCGATACGGTTGCAATGGATACTTCCGCTTGGGAAGCAATATCATAAATATTCAATAGGCCGCGCCCTCCTTTTTTCATCTTTTGCTGGTTGGTAAAGTGCTTACATTACCCATTATATAATAAATCGGGAAAGAATTCAATCTGTTTTGGAGAAAAGATAAAAATTTATGGAATATTTCCCAATAATTTATTGACATTGTAAGGAAAATCGGATAGAATATATGTAAGCCCTTACATTATGGCTGAAAGCCCTAGGGACACGCCCTAAAGGGGGCTGTCCCCAAAAGAAGTTTAAACTATGGAAAAGGACGGCAGCGCTGCCGCCTATCCGCCTGAAAGTAAGTATGGAGGTAAGGAAAATGAGCAATTTGAAACTCACCAGAGAAGGAACCAAAAAACACCCCGAAAAAGTGATCCAGTTCGGCGAGGGCAACTTTCTCAGAGCTTTCGTTGATTATATGATCGACGTGGCTAATGAAAAGGGACTGTTTGACGGCAGCGTTGTCATTGTCAAACCCATCGAATTCGGCAATCTAAAAATGTTCAAGGATCAGGACTGCCTGTATACTCTGTCCCACCGCGGCCGTATGAACGGGGAAGTTGTAAAGGATTATCGGGTCATTACTTCAGTATCCCGCGCCATTGACTGCTATACCGAGTATGAAACCTTTATGGACTGCGCAAAAAATCCCGACCTTCGTTTTGTTGTCTCCAATACCACTGAGGCAGGCATCGTTTATGATGAAACCGATAAATTTGAATATACACCCGCCCATACTTATCCCGGAAAACTAACCCAGTTCCTATATGCCCGTTTTAAGGCGTTTCATGGGGATACTTCCAAAGGTATGATTATCATTCCCTGCGAACTGATTGAGGGCAACGGCCATGAACTGAAAAAATGCGTGTTCCAGCAGGCAGAAAACTGGAAACTGGGCGCGGAATTTACCGATTGGCTGAAAGCCTCCTGTACCTTTGCAAGCACTTTGGTTGACCGTATTGTTACCGGATACCCCAGAGATAAGGCGCCTGAAATCTGGGAAGAAATCGGCTATCAGGATAACCTTTTGGATACCTGTGAACCCTTTGCGCTGTGGGTTATTGAAACTGACAAGGATATTTCCGGGGAATTCCCCCTGGACAAAGCAGGTCTGCCGGTAATCTTCACTGATAATGAGAAACCTTATCATGAGAGAAAACTGCGTATCTTAAACGGCGCTCATACTTCCATGGTGCTTGGTGCATACCTGGCTGGGAAAGATATTGTTCGGGAATGTATGGAAGACAGTGAAATCAAAGGGTTTATGGACAAATGCCTTTTTGATGAAATCATTCCCACCCTTACTTTGCCCAAGGACGAGTTAAACGAATTTGCCGCTTCCGTTACCGAGCGGTTCCAGAATCCCTTTATTGACCATTCACTGCTGGCTATTGCCCTAAACTCTGTTTCCAAGTGGAGAGCCCGCGTCCTGCCTTCTGTCAACGACTATGTAAAGAAGGAAGGAAAAGTCCCAACTCACCTTGCATTTTCCTTTGCGGCTTTGATGTGCTTCTATCAGGGAACCGAAATCCGTGATAAAGCTTTGATTGGACATAGAGGGGATGCAGAGTACCAAATCCTGGACGACGCTGCTGTTCTGGAGTTCTGCAAGGAAAATACTGCCGCTTATCATGAGAGCCGCGACACCCAGGCTTATGTCAATAAGTTTGCCTCCAACGTGGATTTCTGGGGCATGGATTTAACCACCATTCCCGGATTTGCAGAGGAAGTGGTGAAAGATATCGTTAAAATTCAGAAAATCGGCATGAAGGCCGCCATTTCTGAACTGGTTAAATAATTTTTGCTGGGAAACTGTACCAAATGGAGCCGGAATGTCTCCGGCTCCCCAATTTAATATAACATCCACATGTGGATGTAATTAGAATGAAGGAGAAACACTGGTATGGAGTTAATCCGTATTAATCCTGGCGATAATGTAGCTGTTGCCCTGACTGACATTGAAAAAGGCAGTGTCAAAACAATAGAGGGCATTGAGATAGCTTTTCTGGATGATGTGAAGCGGGGGCATAAAGTCGCCTTGGCTGATATTAAGGCAGGGTCTCCTGTGATAAAATATGGTTTCAGCATCGGCAACGCCCAGGCTGATATTCCAAAGGGAAGCTGGGTACATACCCATAATCTGAAAACCGGCCTTGGGGAGCTTCTGGAATACCGCTATAACAAGGTAGAAACCCCAGCTGTTCGGAGAGAACCTGCAAAATTTAACGGTTATGTCCGTTCTGACGGAAAAGTGGGAATCCGCAACGAAATCTGGATCATTCCAACAGTAGGATGTGTCAACCGTCCTGCTGAACTGATCGCCAAACTTGCCAATGAAAAACTGATAGATGGTGTGGACGGGGTTCATGCCTTTGTCCATCCCTTCGGCTGCTCCCAGCTTGGGGAAGACCATAAAAACACGCAGAAACTGTTAGCCGGGCTGGTTCGCCACCCCAACGCAGCGGGGGTTTTAGTGCTTGGCCTTGGCTGTGAAAACAATACAATTGAACAGTTTACCGAAACCATCGGGAAATTTGACCCTGAGCGGGTAAAATTCCTTATTTCCCAAACCGTTGACGATGAAATCGCCGAAGGGGTGAAAATCGTCGAAGGGTTAATGGAATATGCTGCTTCCTTTAAACGCCAGCCTGTGGATGTTTCCAGTTTAATTATTGGGCTGAAATGCGGCGGTTCAGACGGCTTGTCCGGGATTACCGGGAACCCTCTGGTGGGGCGTTTCTCTGATATGCTTATCGAACAGGGCGGTACTTCCATCCTTACCGAAGTTCCTGAAATGTTCGGGGCTGAAACAATCCTTATGAACCGCGCTGTGGATGAGGAAGTTTTCCAGAAAACGGTTGGGCTGGTCAATGGGTTCAAGGATTACTTTATCCGCCATGGACAGGTAGTTTATGAAAATCCTTCCCCCGGCAATAAGGCGGGAGGTATTTCTACTCTGGAGGACAAATCCCTTGGATGTACCCAAAAGGGAGGTTCTTCCGCTGTTGTAGATGTGCTGGACTATGGCGACAGCGTTACCAAGAAGGGGCTCAACCTTTTAAGGGGGCCGGGAAACGACCTGGTTGCCGCTACTGCCCTGACCTCTGCCGGGGCGCATATTGTCCTGTTTACAACCGGCCGCGGGACGCCCTTTGGCGCGCCTGCACCTACGGTAAAGGTTTCCACCAACTCCGCCCTGGCGGAAAAGAAAAAGTCCTGGATTGACTTTAACGCCGGTGTTCTGGTGGAAGGGAAAACTATGGATGAAGTTTCTAAAGACTTCTTTGACTATATTCTCCGGCTGGCAAACGGCGAAGTCCAAACCAATAATGAAAAACACGACTTCCGCGAAATCGCTATTTTTAAGGATGGCGTTATGCTTTAATTGATTCTGCCGCCTATTATTATGGGAAGATTCATACACAGAATGTTAAAAATTTTCCCATAAGGGCTGTAAGAACTTGCATATTTTGATGGAACTTGTTATCATGTTAGTAGGAACTTTGGCGGCTGCGGGAAGTGCCCGTCCTGCAGCCCGCCTAAAGTTAAAATCCGAATCTGTTAAAATGAGGTGAATCAAAATGAACTCGATTATTGAAAAGGTGTACCAGATTGGTATTGTCCCAGTAATCGCCTTTAACAGCGTTGACGAGGCCCTGCCCCTGTGCAAAGCGCTGGCGGACGGCGGCCTTCCTGCTGCCGAAGTAACATTCCGTACTGCCTGTGCAGAGGAATGTATCCGTAAAATCCATGCGGAAATGCCAGAAATGCTTCTCGGCGCTGGAACTGTCCTGACCAAAGACCAGGCTGACCGCGCCATGGATGCAGGGGCATCCTTTATTGTCAGCCCTGGCTTTGACCCCAATATTGCAAAGCATGTTATTGACAAAGGCGGGTTAATGATGCCCGGCACTGCAACCGCAGGGGAAATGTCCCAAGCCCTGAACCTGGGCCTTGACATTGTGAAGTTTTTCCCGGCAGAAGCCAACGGCGGCGTTGCCATGCTGAAAAACCTGGCTGCTCCGTTGAACACCATGAAATGGATGTGCACAGGCGGCGTAAACGCGAAAAACGTCAACGATTACCTGGGCTTTGACGCGATTATTGCAGTAGGCGGAACCTGGATGTGCAAGAGCGACGTTATCAAGGCCAAGGAATGGGACAAGATCACCGCTATGAGCAAAGAGGCTGTTGACGTAATGCTGGGTCTGGAACTGGCGCATATCGGTATCAACAGCGAGAACGAAGAAGAAGCCCTTGCAACTGCCAATATGCTTTCCGCGCTACTTAACAAGAAAGTAGCGGTTGGAAACTCCAGCATCTTTGTAGGAAACAAGGAATTCGAGATCATGAAGAAAAAAGGCCGCGGCAAAAACGGCCACATTGCCGTTGCCTGCAACAATATCGACCGGGCTGTTTACCATCTTTCCCGCCGCGGCGTGAAATTTGATATGGACAGCATGGTTGTTAAGAACGGCAAAAACATTGCCTGCTATCTGGCGGACGAAGTTGCCGGGTTTGCGATCCACCTGGTTCGCAGATAATTTTACCACAGTTTGTTAAGGTTTTAGTATGATAAATCCCGCGAACCGCCCCTATCGCTTCGCATGGCTTTGATTCTAAAACGTTTACCTGTTTCCTGCCTGCATCCTTTGAGAAGGGTTTGAAGAGGTTACTTTCTATTTGCGCAAATAGAAAGCGGCTTTCTCAAAAACGGACAATGGATGTATGAGGCCAGCTAAAACAAACTGTTCTGTTTCCAAGGGGTATGAGCGCTCGGCCATCTTGGAAACAGGATAGAAGTGCAAGGCTGTTTTCCGGCGGGAACAGCTACCACTATTTCTACAATTGTAAGGAGAGAACCAATCATGGCTAAGAGAGTTATTACCTTCGGTGAAATTATGCTCCGTTTGGCTCCCGAAGGGTATTACCGTTTTGTCCAGGCAACCACCTTTGGCGCAACCTACGGCGGCGGCGAAGCTAACGTTGCTGTTTCCCTAGCAAACTACGGCTTAGATGCAAAATATGTTACCAAGCTTCCCAAGAACGATATTGGACAAGCTGCTGTTAATTCCCTCCGCCAGTTTGGCGTTGACACCAGCCTGATTGTCCGCGGCGGCGACCGTGTAGGCATTTATTTCCTGGAGAAAGGCGCTTCCCAGCGTCCTTCCAAAGTGGTTTATGACCGTGCCCACTCTGCTATTTCTGAAGCTGCCACAGGCGATTTTGACTGGGACAAGATTTTTGACGGGGCTGACTGGTTCCACTTTACCGGAATTACTCCCGCGCTGGGGCCCAATGTAGTTGAAATCTGCAAAGAAGCCTGCAAAGCTGCCCAGGCAAAGGGAATTACTGTTTCCTGCGACCTTAACTACCGCAAAAACCTCTGGACTCGCGATCAGGCCAGAGAAGCTATGACTGAACTCTGCAAATATGTTGACGTTTGCATTTCCAACGAAGAAGACGCTAAAGACGTTTTTGGAATTGAAGCTGACAACACTGATATTACTGGCGGTAAGCTGAATAAAGACGGCTATAAGTCCGTTGCCAAGAAGCTGGCTGACCAGTTTGGATTTAAGAAAGTTGCTATTACCCTGCGTACATCCATCTCAGCTTCCGAGAATAATTGGGCTGGTATGCTGTTTGATGGGGAAAATTATTGCTTCTCCAAAGAATATAACATGAAAATCGTTGACCGCGTTGGCGGAGGCGACAGCTTTGGCGGCGGTTTAATTTACGCCTGCCTGAACGATTTCAGTACCCAGGCGGCTGTTGAATTTGCAGTTGCTGCGTCTTGTCTGAAACATTCCATTGAGGGTGACTTTAACCAGGTTAGCGTCGATGAAGTCCAAAAATTGGCTGGCGGCGATGGATCTGGCCGTGTCCAAAGATAAGAATTGTAAAAGTAAAATAATGCTGTTAGGGCTCCCGAATGTTCGCGCCATTCGGGAGCCCTTTTTGTCGGAAGGAGATAGGGAAAAGCTAATTTGCGGGGATAAGCTCAGATGAGTACAGGCCGGGGCGGCTGGGAAAGGATTTTCAGTGGTGGCAGACGAGGTGCGGAACCTTGCAGCCAATTCTGCTGCTACAGAAGAAAGCGCGGAAATTTCTAAAAAGTTGTCTGACGAGGCAAATACATTAAATAGGCTGATTGGCCAATTCCATATTGAATAATTTATATCCCTCTTAATAAGCTTAGGACTGTACCTTCAGAGGATTCATCTGATGGTACAGTCCTTTTCCGCTTTTTCTATTAACTTAATGTGGGTTCGATGAAACTTTCAGCTTCGTCAAACTCAGACACAGCGTAGGAAAGCCCCCTGAACCTGAAACCTTTTTAATCCGTTCCCGCTTGTACTTGTCTGAGGCTACTCCCGCAAATAAGCTTTATCGGCTTCATGTTAATTTATACTGTATAAATCCTGCAAAGCCTCCCCAATCGCAGCGAAACCCATATCATTGGGGTGCAGCCGAAGGTCATAGTAAAAATCTCCGCAATGGGGACTGACCTCTGCCCCCTCTGTCAATGGAATTCCAAGCCTTCTGCCCTCCCCCCGAATCAATCCACAGATTTTTTCAAAAGGTTCCCCAATTTCCGGCTTTATGCAGTCTGCCCGCCAAAACGGGGTTATCATGCGGATGTTTTCCGGCTGGAAAATATTGCAGATTTCCTCCAAACAGCCTTTCAAACGCTGGGAATAGGTATCCCATTGGGTAAGAGCAGGCCCGGTGTCGTTAGTTCCCAGCAATATAACCATCTTCTCCGGCTTCCAGTCCCCATAGAGAAAATCCCGGCAGATGTCCTTAAAACCACAGCCGCCAACCCCCTGGTTGATAATTTCCATATTCCACCTTCTGCCTAAAATCGCTGTAAGGGTCTGTGACGGATGGGAAGCGTGCATCCCCTGGGAGATAGAATCCCCCAGCCATAAAACCCTGCCAGAGAAAATGTCCGGTGAAACAGCCCTTCCGCCTTCCCCAAAGTCTAAATTGTTGATTAACAGTTCCGCCGTAAAGGGGAGATAAATCAATACTTCGCCTTCCCCGGAAAATACCCTCCGAAAGCAGACGTTCCCCCTCCCGCCGCTGGCAAGATGGACGACCGAATCTGTCAGTCTGCCGTTTTCGTATAAGTCAAAGGCAAGCTTTTCTCCACAGTGAGAAAGGATTTGGTAGGAAAATGAGACTTCCTCTGCACTGGTGACAGCCCGCAGGGTGATACCGGCGCAGCTTCTTGCCCTTGCTGCCCGAACCTCTCCCATGCTGTCCCAATATTCCTGCTGCGGCTGGGTAAAACGACGGGGGATTAACCCTCCAGCGGCTTCCTCCACAAATAAACAGTTATGGAAAAATGCTTTTTGCTCCATCATGGTTTTTCCCTCCATTGAAATGTTTTTCCAAAAAAGTCCAGTATCTTTTCCATACGCTGGGGCTGGAATACCCCATGATGGAACATATAGTCATGTTCTGCTTCTTCAAAAAGCTCCATCTGGCAGTCTGCGCCTTTTTCCCGCAGCTTTTCATACAGCATAAGGGTCTGGTAAACCGGAACCAGAGGGTCAGCCAGCCCATGGAGCAGCAAGAGTTTCGGCAGCCCTTTGATTTTTTCTTTGGACGCCCGCTCTAAAATATGGTAGGGGCTTGCAGGTTCTAATGCTGACACGTTTTCCCCAAGTTCCCGCCCCATAAGCATATCAAACGCACTTGCAAAGCCTTTGACATTCAAAAGGCTTTGCAGCTGTTCTGTGTCTGTTTCCTCTGTTTTTGGACAGCCCCCTAATAAACGGACTGCCTTTTCACGATGTTCCGTCAGCGTGTCCGCCGCCCTCTTGGAAAAGAAAGCATTTGCCGAAAGCGTCGATTGGTAGAGCGCAGGCAGATTGGAGGGCGCGCAGGCGGCGGTTATGGCTGTTATTTCCCCTGGTTCTGCCGACAAGCCCATCATCAAAGCAAGATGCGCCCCGGAGGAACCTCCCCGGACTCCGATTTTATTCCTGTCCGCGCCATATTCCGCCCCATGGGTCTGTATCCAGCGCAAAGCATCCATACAGTCTTCCAGGTTGGCGGGAAAAGGTGCTTCTGTCGTCAGCCTGTATCTTAAATTGAAGGTTACATACCCGTTTAATGCCAAAGCGGCGGCATTATAATTTTTATTTGTCCCCTTCCGCCATGCTCCGCCGTGGATGCACAGAACCGTTGGGCGCTTTTCTCCTGCCAAAATCCCGATTGGGCGCAGAATGTCCAATGTCAGGGCGCGGTCTGAAAGCTCTTTATAGGGGATATTCTGTATCCATTCCAGCCCTAATTCTGAAAAAACGCTTTCCATGTCCTCAGAATCGGGTTTTGGTATTTTCCAGCCGTTCAGCTCTGTTATATTCAATGTTACATTCTCCTCTCTGTCCATCAGAAAAGCCGGTCATAAAAGCGTTGTTCAGCTTTACGACCGGCTTTTAGTATTATCCCTTAACAGCCCCGATCATGACTCCCTTTACAAAAAACTTTTGTAGGAAAGGATACACGCACAAAATCGGAACTGTTGCTACTACAATCGTAGCATATTTTAAATTTTCTGCATAAGCGAAAGTAGTATCTGTTGCGCTCTGCAATGCCTCATTCTGGTTTTGCAGCAGGATTTCCCGCAGGATAATCTGTAATGGGAACAGTTCCCGGTTGCGCAGATAAATGAGGGAGCGCATATAAGAATTCCAATGTTCCACCCCATAATATAATCCCACAACGGCAATAGAAGGAATTGCCAGGGGAATCATAATCTTAAACAGGATGGTAAAATCGTTCGCCCCGTCAATTTTGGCGGATTCCTCCAGGCTGACCGGGATATTTTGAAAGAATGTCCTCATAATAATCAAGTTGTATACACTGATGGCATAAGGCAGGATAACCGCCAGCCGGTTGTCGTAAATGCCCAAAGATTTGTTGATGAGGAATTCAGGAATCATGCCGCCCCGGAAAAACATGGTGAAAATAATAATCATCATAATGGCGTTTTTTCCGGGAACGTCGTTCCTGGAAAGGGCATATGCCCCGAAAATAGTCAGGATTAGGTTAATAGAGGTTCCTACTACCACATAGAAAATCGTATTTTTATACCCTACTAAAATCATCCTATTTTTAAACACCAGCTTATAAGTATCAAGCTGGAATCCCTTGGGCCAGAGCATAAACCCGCCTGCCTTCATAACCTCGTTGGGATCGCTGAGGGACGCGGCAAGGACATAAATGCAGGGGTAAAGTGTCATCAGCACCAGGAGGGACAGGAATACATAGTTGCAGACATCAAATATTTTCTGGCTGGGGGTAGCTTTTGTAACCATAGCCATACAATAATCCCTCCTTTTTTACCACAGGCTGGTTTCCGAAAACTTTTTGCTGAACTGGTTCGCGGAAACAAGCAGAGTGAAGTTGATAATGGAATTAAACAAGCCCACCGCAGTAGAAAAACTGTACTGCATTTCAATCATGCCCCTGCGGTAAACATAAGAGGAAATAACGTCCGCAGTTTCATAGGTAGTTGGACGGTACAGGAGCAGGATTTTTTCAACGCCTACGTTCATCATCTGCCCGATTTTCAGGATCAGCAGGATAATAATGGTAGGGGTAATGCAGGGAATGGTTACGCTTGTCATTTGCTTCCACCGCCCGGCCCCGTCAATAACCGCCGCCTCGTACAGCTCTGCGTCAATGCCTGCCAAAGCCGCCAGGTAAATAATAGAACCCCATCCGATTTCCTGCCAGATGGCGGAGATAATGTAAACTGTCCGAAACCATTCCGGTTCGATTAGGAACTGTATTTTCTCAACGCCGAACAGGTTAAGGATGGTATTGATTACGCCGGTGCTGCTGGTAAAGTCAATTACCAGTCCGGCAATAACGACCATGGAAATAAAGTGGGGCATATAAGTAATACTCTGGACGGTCTTTTTAAAGCGCATATTCTTTACTTCGTTGAGGAGCAGGGCCAGCAAAATAGGGGCGGGGAAAGTAAAGAGCAGTCCATAAAGGTTAATAATGACCGTATTCCAGAATACCCGCTGGAAATAAAAGCTTTCAAAGAAACTGATAAAATGCTTGAAACCCACCCATGGGGTATGGAAAATATTCTCCCAAAAGGTATATTTGACGGAATAATCCTTAAAAGCAATTAAAATCCCAATCATGGGAAAATAGTGGAAGACCAGGAAATAAAGCAGCACCGGCAGGAGCATTAAATAAATATACCTGCGCTGGACTATTTTCAGCCATAGCCGCTGGTGCTTGGAATCTGTCCTCTGCTTTCCCGCCAGGACAGCAGAATCGTTTTTCAGCGAACTCACACGATTGCCCTCCCTTTCTGTTATTATCCAGCATACAGGCGCAGGGCAGAGAACCCCCCGCAGCATCCCTTTGGGTATGGCTGCATGGGATGCAGGAGCGGGGAGCCCTCTGCCGCGTCAATTTCCGCTGATACTTAATAAGTTTTGAAATCAGGCTTTTGCCATATAACGTTCATATGCTCCCTGGTAAACCTGGATAATATCGTCAACTCCAAGCTGTTTCAGGCGGGGGATTACTACGGTGTCAATTTCATCAATGGAAACTTTGCCGATAGCCAGGCTGCCCAGAACTTCAGTGACATAGGTTTCTACGTCAGTCTTTTTAGAGGTGATAGAAGCCATTTCTTCTTCCGTCAATGTGAAAGGAGGCATAACATCGGAGGTATCCGGGATATTGGCGGCATAGGTTTGGAAACAGTTCAATTCAATGGGGGTTTTCTGGCACATGACCGCTTCCATGGTTACATTGACCGGCCACTGGCTTCCGCCGGGGGCATAAAGGAGCTGCATCTGGTTCTGGGGGCGGCCTTGGGGATCGTTGGTCAGGGCTTCGGTATAATGGGGCTTTCCTTCAGAGTCAACCTCATAGGACACGCCCTCTACTCCCAGGTTAAAGAGAACTTCCCCTTCGGGGCTGTAAATGTAATCCATCCACATCATGCTCTTTTCAATATTCTTATTAGCAGTGGTAATGCAGACGGTTTGCTGGGTCTTATAAATATTGGTCAGGGTATCGTCAAAGGTCTTTGCAGGGCGTCCGCCGGGGCCGTTGAGGATCGGGACGGGAAGGAATGTGCTTCCAGGTACGTTCTTGGTGAATTTGTCCACGCGGGAAGCTATGCCGTAGGCCGCGCCTGCTGTCTCTGAAATAAACTTGGATTCCCATTTAGAGGTATCGTTGGTCAAATAGTCTTGGTCAATAAGCCCTTCGCTGTACAGCTTGGCAATATATGCCATACCTTCTTTAAATTCGTCGGTGAGCAGTCCATGGGTTACTTTGCCGTCCTGGAGCTGGAATTTATAGTTGGCTCCAAAACACCACAACAGGTTATAAATCATAAAATCAGTGTCGCCGCGCCCGCTGAAAACTTCATCTTTCAAGCCGTTGCCGTTGACATCCTTTTCCTGCCAGGCTTTCAGAACTTCATACAGTTCGTCGGTATTGGTGGGCATAGACATTCCCACCTTGTCCAGCCAATCCTGACGGATAATAAAGCCGCGGTAAGCCCTGGTTCCGGGGTCTTTATTCAATGACGGGAAAATATAGATGCCGCCGTTGTCGTCGCTGAGCTGGCGGTACAAATCCGCATCTTCTGTAACAATCTTTTTAAAGTTGGGGGCATAGTCCAGGTATGGGGAAAAGTCTATAATAACGTCTTCCTGGACATATTTGATGGCTTCCTTACCAGCAGAACCTATATTATTGCGGATCAGGTCGGGCAGGTCGCGGGAAGCAAGCATCAGGTTAAAGGATTCTGTATCCTGCCCGGACACGGCGTGTGTCCATTCAATATGTACCCCTGTACGCTTCTCCATTTCCTGGAACGCGAGAATATCGTTAAAATCCTTAATATCATTGGCAATGATATCGCCCATGGTAGACCAGATTTTCAGGGTCAGGGGTTCTTCCGGGGTGGCGATGGGATACTGCCCTATCTTATCTTTTAAGTCTGTTTGGGATTGGGATGGCTGCACATTGGAATTGGAAGACGAACCGCTTCCAGAATTGCTGGAACTGCATCCCGCGATAGACGCTGCCAACATGGTTCCCGCTAACAGTATAGACAAAGCTGCGCGTTTTTTCATTTTGGTTTCCCTCCATATTTTTAACAGTGTGTGGAGACCGCCGCGAGGCGGTTCCGTTTGGGATGAGTCCATTTTAGCCGATGTTTTTCCAGGTGTAAATCTACAAATCATTTTGGGTATTCACTGGTTTACATATGCAATATTCCATATTTGCGGCGTGTGCAATCGTTGACGAAAAGCGCTTACATAGGTGGGGAAAATGGCTTAAATACGTGAATTTGCTTTATCAAATTCATCTAAATTTCACATCATCAAGTGTTTCTCTGAACTGTCCAGGTGTAACCGATTCATACCGTTTAAAGGTTCTGATAAAGGAATTAGAACTATTATACCCAACTCTTGCCGAAATCTCCTGTATTGAAAAGGAGCTGTCTTTCATCAATTCCTTAGCCTGTGCAATGCGCAGGCGGCAGAGATAATCCGCAAAATTCATACCCATCTGGTCTTTAAAGTACCGGCTCAAATACGGGCCGGAAAGATGAAATTGGTCAGCAATCCATTGCAAGGAGAGATTAGAGTCCATATAGTTTTCCTCCAAATACTGTGCAATGCGGCTTTTCAGATGGATATTTCCGCTTTCCCTGTTAGCCTGAACCTGACTGCAAATCACTTTAACAGCTTCCGAAAGCTGTTGGCGCAGCTGAAGGATGTCCTCATGGTGGAGCATTGCCTGAAGCATCCCAGCAACCAGTTCGGAAACGTCGTATTCCAGCCCGGTGTCATTGAGGACTTTCAAAACAGTACCCAGCATATTGAACATCATACAGTAGCATAACTGTAAGGGTATCCGTCTCTGGGAAATGTTTTCCTCAAATAAATGGTCAGCAATTTCCATAGCTTCCTCGGTGTTCCCCTGTTTCATCCGGTTAATAAGCTGGGTTTCCTTGTCGATGGGGTAGTAGTATCGGTTTCCCTGAGCCAAATCTGCGGGGCTGTAAATGGAAACGCAGCCCTGCCCATAAAGGAACCGTTGGTTTAAGGCAGTTTGGGCGTCTTCATTGCACCTGGGGATAGCATCAATCCCCTGGCAGACCGTACCTGCTCCTACGCTGATCTGAATATTCAAAATATGGGTGACAAACTCATGGAACTGTTCCAGGCATTTCTCCATTTTTTCCTGGGGATTTTCCACACCCTCCCGGAAACACAACAGGAAAGTCTGCTGTTTTCGTACCGGCAGTTCCAGGGCAAAGGCAAACTCCTCCAAAAGCTCCAGCATCACATTGGTGACAGCAAAATTTACCAGGCTCAGGTTTTTCTCGTCCTGTTCCGGGGTAAAGCCGCTGTAATCCTCTATCCGGGTGATGATAACACAAAATTGGCTGCTTTCAAAGCGGATATCCAGCATTTCCTCCAAAGGCTGGATGGCTTTGGAGTCCGGGTATCGTCCCGCCAGCAGGTTGCTGATAAAGCTCATACGTATATTGGGGAGCTGCCGCTGTACTGACTGTTCCAACAAGCGGTTTTCGCTGAACATTTCATCCATCTTGTCCACAATTTCCCCGAATTCATCATAAGCTTTCCGGTACTCCTTGCGGCTGCCGGATTCCACATAGTCAAATAAATTCTGGATGGGGCGGTAATTACGCTGTGTCAGCAGGAAAAGGAATACCACCCCAAAGAGCAGGCAGACCCCAAATGTAACAGCTAAATTAACCCGCATGGCTCCAACGCTTGCCAGCGCGTCCCCGATAGCAGTAATGGACAGATAACACAAAGGCACTTCGTCAGAAACAACAAAGGCCACCAGATATCTTTTTCCCTCTATTTTTTGTTCTGTCAAAGATTTTCCGCCCTGTATAACCGAGACAAGCGCAGGAAGATATAATTCTCCATCCGGTGCGGAACTGTACAGAAGACCGCCGTCTGTGGAAAGGATAAAATCATACTTTTCCACTCCTACGCCTATACTCGCGGAAAACAAAGAACGAAGTTTTTCCCAGTTGATAAACATTAAAACTGCGCCGTTTCCTTTGGTCTCGCCTACCGGGATACCGCTGCTGTACAATAGATAGCGGGTCTGTCCATTACGGGCGGTTAGGCTGCTGAACATCTGCTCATTATCAGAAACCCAATGCACAAATTCTTGGGCGTCCATTCCGTCTATTGGGTACTTCTGGTAAAACAACCCTGCGTTATAATAACTGGTGGCGTTGAGAAATTCTTCCGTCCTTTGAAAGTAAACCTGTATTTCATCGGGAAACTTCTTTGACAGATTGGTCAGCGAAAGCTCGCTTAATGCCCGCCATCGGGCATATTGCAGTTCGACATGATCCTGCTCAAACATAACCTTTCGGATATCTTGGTTACGCCCTATCTGTATGGCGATTTCCCGCAGCTCCGAAAATTCCCGGTCTGCCAATAATTTAGATTGTACTAAATTTTGGTAGCTGGACTGTTTGGCTTCTTCTGTGAGTACTCGGCTGGTATAGTTCATCATTATAAGACCTGTTGCCAGGAGAGGAAGTATTAATACAAATAAATAGGAAAATAAGAACCTTCGGAACATCTTTTGCCGGAACATCTTATTCATCAGAATCCCCTCCTGAATTCAAAAACATTTTTTATATTAGCCGCATTTGTCATGAGTTTGTAAAGCTAATTTGCGGGGGAAAGCTAAGACGAGTACAAGCTGGGGCGGATTAAAAAGGTTTCGGGTCCAGGGGGCTTTCCTCAAAAGCCCCCTGGTCGCGCCCGCAGGCGCGAAATACCCCAGCAAGCTGAAAGATAGCTTAAACCTTGCCTAAGAGGCTGATAACTAACCGTTTCGTCAGTATTCAAAATCAAAAGCCCGCTGGAATTGCTT
>CAOJXI010000014.1 GCA_948465665.1 uncultured Clostridia bacterium
TATGGCGGGCTTCTTCCGCTTCGTCCAACGTCGCAACGTTGGACAAAACCTCCAAGTTCCCTCTTGCAGCCATCATCCGCAAACCAACGGTTTGCGGATGATGGCGTACCTAAGACCGATAACCTTACCATTAAGGAAAACCCACGTTAAAATAAAAACGCCGGCTCTGTCTCAATGGACAGGGCTGGCGTTGTCATACAAATCATTGTTGAAAGGCAGTTGTTTTTATTGATGGAGAGGACAGAGCGTCAAAATAACAGAAAGGGAGTTCCAGAAGTACTTGCTCCGGCTGGGGACTTTGAAAGGCTGGAAACAGCAGTACATTATGGGGCTGACGCAGTATATTTAGGCGGGAAAACCTTTGGGATGCGGGCGGCTTCGGCAAATTTCGGCCCGGACGATTTAAAACGCGCCGCGGAATTTTGCCATAATTATGGGGTTAAATTGTATCTGACCTGCAATACCCTTCCGCGGAACCACGAAATAGGGCAGCTTCCAGAATTTTTCCAAGCGTCCAGGGAGGCGGGGGTCGATGCGTTGATTGTAGCGGATATTGGAATTTTAATGGAAGCAAAACGTTTGGTTCCAGAAATAGATATCCATATCTCAACCCAGGCGGGGGTAGTCAATTACTTGACAGCCAATGAATTGTATAAATTGGGAGCAAAACGGGTTGTTTTAGCGCGGGAGCTTTCCTTGGACGAAATCCGGGTAATCCGACAGAATACCCCGCCGGAATTGGAAATCGAGTGCTTTGTCCATGGGGCGATGTGCGTATCCTTTTCGGGGCGGTGTCTTATCTCCCAATATATGACCCATCGGGACGCAAACCGTGGGGAATGTTCCCAGCCCTGCCGTTGGAAGTACCATTTAATGGAGGAAAAGCGGCCTGGAGAATATTTCCCCATAGAAGAACGGGACGGGGGAACATATCTTTATAACGCCAGGGATATGTGCATGATAGAACATATCCCGGAGCTTGCAGAAGCGGGAATCACCAGCTTCAAAATAGAAGGCCGGGCGAAATCCTTTTACTATACAGCCTGCACAACCAACGCATACCGGACAGCGGTTGACGGGTATCTGAAAAATCCAAGCGGATACCGGCTCCCGGACTGGCTGAGGGAGGAAGTGGCAAAGGTAAGCCACCGCCAATATTGTACAGGCTTTTATTTTGGGCCGCCGGAGGATGGCCAATGCTATGAGGACGGCGGGTATATCAGGACTTATGATGTAGCTGCGATTGTAAAAGGATACAGCCAGGAAACCGGGAGGCTGTCGGTGATCCAGCGGAACCGCTTTTTTGAAGGGGACAGCCTGGAAGTATTGGCTCCTGGAATGGAACCATGGGAGATTACCGTTTCAGCTTTGGAGAACAAGGAAGGGGAAAGGATAACCAATGCTAACCATCCTATGGAGGAAGTGTCTTTTCGGGGGGCTGCTGTCCCTGAAGGTGCGATTTTGAGGAAAAGAATGTCGGACTAATCGGAATACCCGGCAAAATGTTCATCATACACCTGGTATTTTCGTATAAATTCTTTTGTTTCAGAATCACGGTATACAGTGGCGCGGTTCTGCGACAGGAATTTAACAATCTGGTATACGTCAATCCAGATTTCACCGTTTCCATCTTTCTGGGATTCGTCGAAAATAAGCTGCATCCCGAAATGGAGATGGGGGACTGACATCCCATTGACGTTTTCGGTTGTGCTGTATCCGGTCATTCCCAGGTATCCGATTACATCCCCGCCCCGAACAAGATCACCGGGCTTTAAATCCCCGCAAAACGGGTGGTCTTTGCGCAGATGGGCATAGTAATAATAGCGTTTGCCGTCAAAACTCCGTATTCCTACCCGCCAGCCGCCATATTGGTTCCATCCCGCCTGTTCCACAATGCCGGATTCCACTGCCACGATGGGGGTTCCCACCTCTCCCAGAAGATCGTTCCCCAGGTGCCGCCGCCGGTAGCCGTAAGAACGGGAATTGCCGAAAT
The DNA here is from genome assembly GCA_948465665.1 of uncultured Clostridia bacterium. Lineage (GTDB taxonomy): Bacteria > Bacillota > Clostridia > Oscillospirales > Ruminococcaceae > UBA1405. The sequence goes on from CAOJXI010000014.1 coordinate 1,994, forward strand.
CGTCGTAGTGGGAGTATCCGTAACCTTCCGCGATGGGGGAGAAGACCTTTAACCCATAGGTTTCTGTTTTTTCAGGGATGCTGGTTTCCTTGTTGGGGAGTTCCCGCTGCCAGGCTCCTACAAAGCCCCCAAGGACAGCCTGGTAGGCTTCGTAATAGTAGTCGTAATATTTCATATTAGCGGTAAGGGTTTCAGGCGTTTCACCGTTTTCCAGTTTTTCGCATACTGCATCAAGATCGCTTTTCCGGTAGCTTTTCCATTCCCCGCCGTACCTTGTGCCAAGGTAGGAGAGGAGGAATATCCAATCAATATGTGAGCCGCTGCCATAGGTGGAAAGGTCTTTGTTTAAGGCGTCACGCATGGCTTCGGCCGGGACGGTGAAATCTACCCATTTAATATATCCCTGGGATTGGGCTAAGCGTGCTAGCTGGCTGGAATCCATCTCCATTTCATCCGCTTTGTCCTGACGTATTTGTATATAATTAACGGTCAGAAGCAGGGTGAATAATATCAAAAGCGTAGCTGTGGAATGATATATCCGCTTTGCTGCGTTCAATCGCTGTTTCCCCCTTTTTGTTTATTTCCCTTTATTTATATGCTATGGGGGATTTCAGCATGATTTTAATTGTTGAAAGGTGTGTTTTATAATGTTTTTTCATATTCGCAGTCAGGACAGTCCTTCAAATTTGAATCCAGCCCAAGCGGTTTCAAAGATTTTCTGGCATTTTTCCGCATTGATGGCTTTTGTTTCCATTGGGCTGAATGCTGTGCTGTATCGGGAAGTGAAACGGACTGCTTTGGAGGCTGTACATAAAATCAAGCACTTAGGTAAAGGTGGGAAAAAGAAAAGCCATTTGAAATATATCAAAGATGCAAAAGAAATAGTTGGGGGCCTTTGGGCAGTAGGATTGGGATTGTGGGCGCTGTTTGGATTTTTTGGAGCTTTGATAAAGAACAAAAAAGATATCTGCACCTTGGTTGGGCGCAGATAATAGCAAGTACAGATTATTTTATATGTTTGTGCCAAATCAATTAAAAGCCTGTTCCGATTCCTGTTTGCATTTAGAGGGCGAATTTTTATTTATGGTACTTTGTAAAAAATATCATCCAAATAAATGTCAAAATCGTTGTATAGACAGCACTTGAAATGAGTCACAACCGCTGAACGTTCTGATTCGCTCATCCTATCCAGCATCCAGTCGGGGTAAATGGTATAAGTGTCATGAAGAAAGAATTCACTGTTTCCGTTATTCCGGTAGACCTCAATTACTTTGTCGGAAGGACTGATAATCCAATATTCCCGAACTCCAGATTTGGCATAAACAATTTTTTTATGCCCTCTGTCATTTTTAGCCGTACTGGGGGAGAGAATTTCGACAATCAGTTCCTCTTTCCCTGTATGCTTCTGACATATCGCTTCCTCCTTTAAGCTGTCCTTCCTTCTGCTACATGCTTCAACAGAGGGGATATTTTTGTTTAAATCAGACCCTCAAAAATATCATCCAAAGAAATATCTAAATCATTATAGAGGCTGCATTTAAAATGTGTTTCAACTGCTTGCTGCTCTGCATCGTTCATAGATTCAAGCATCCAATCAGGGCATAGTGTATAAACATTGCTCAAAATAAAGTATCCTTTTCCGTCATTAAGGTATACTTCCACAGATTTACCAGTAGGGTCTACAATCCAATATTCTAAAACTCCACATTTAGCATAAATTTCTTTTTTATGTCCTCTGTCATTTTTAGCTGTGCTTGGTGAAAGTATCTCAACCACTAAATCCGGTGCGCCATGTATTCCATTAAACTTTATCTTAGAACAGTCACAAACAATCATAAAATCTGGAACAAATTTATCCTTTGGTGTCAAAAAAACAGTTTCATTGTCACCATAAGGAACGCAGGTTTTACCTTTCAAATATGTCCTGAAAAGAAAATAAATGTTTCCGGCTATCCGATTATGATTATTTGATGCCGGGGACATGGCTACTACTTTGCTGTCAATAAGTTCTTCTTTCCAGTCCATTCTATATGCTTCTGACATATTGTTTCCTCCTTTAAGCCGCCCTTCTGAGCAGCAGCCCGCTTTTGTCGTCTGTCTTGCTATATGCGGGTTTCTTCCTGTTCATATCTTTGTATTCAATTTTTTATGGATTAATATATTTAGTATATACAATAAAAATGTTTTCGTAAAGCCAAAATTTAGAATCTTTATTCATAACCAGGGACACAGCCTTTTTTATGCAGGTTCAAATAGTTGAAGAATAGGTTCTGAAAACCGCTGAATCTGCATAACAAAAAGAAAAAATCCCAGAAACCTTATTTCTAAGGTTTCTGGGATTTGGTCTGAGTAGCGGGATTTGAACCCACGGCCTCTACCACCCCAAGGTAGCGCGCTACCAATCTGCGCTATACCCAGATATACCCTCTGAGGAGAACCCTCTCGGATACGGCTCTTATATATTAGCAGATTCAGGAGAAAAAAGCAAGGGGGTTTTTGAAAAAAATTGAAATTTTTTCTTAAAGTTAAAAAGCCGTATCTAAATGTTGTTTTCTAATGTAAAAGGTGCATTTTTTTATGAAGTTTATAAAAATAACTTGACAAATTCATAAAAATATGGTTTGTTAAAAATAGCAGGCTTATTTTCAGGGAAGATTGCGAAGGGGGACGTTCTTAATGGTGCTGGGGGTAGCCGCACATGTGGACGCAGGCAAAACTACATTTTGCGAACAACTGCTCCTGCAAACCCATACAATCCGTTCGGCGGGACGGGTTGATAACGGGAACAGCTTTATGGACGTTCACCCATTGGAGCGGCGCAGAGGAATCACTATTTTTTCCGGGCAGGCGAAATTTTCCTGGATGGGACGTGAATATTGGCTGTTGGATACCCCAGGACATGTAGATTTCTCGGCGGAAATGGAGCGGTCTTTGCAGGCCATCGACTGTGCAGTGATTATTATAAGTTGTGTGGAAGGAGTTCAGGGGCATACTGAAACCCTGTTCCGCCTTCTTGAAAAGTATCAAATACCTGCTTTCCTTTTTTTGAACAAAACTGACCGGACAGGAGCAGACCCAAAAAGGGTTCTGGCAGAAATCAATGGGCTTTTAGGCCAGGGCTGCGCAGCGGCAGATTTTAGCGGGTGCGCGGCGGAAAACTATTCCCAAAGGGATGCCTTCTGGGACAGTTTAAGCAGCAATTTAAAGGAAGAAATTGCGCCTTTATCAGAAAGGCTGTTTGAATCTTATCTGGATCAGCGGGATACCCCTGATCTCTGGAAAACCGAGACCCAATCCCTGTTATGCCAAAGGAAGCTGTTTCCTGTGTTCCAGGGGGCTGCACTCACAGGGCAGGGAATCACGGGATTTTTAACAGGGCTGTCGGCTTTTTGTTGGGATGAGCCCTCAAATTTAAAAAAACTACCTTTTGCTGGAAGGGTTTATCAGGTTCGGCGGGATAGTGCCGGGAAGGTCGTTTCCGTCAAAGTACAGCAGGGAACCCTCCAGCCTAAAAGCTGGATTGCCTGCATTGGCAGGGACGGACAGATTTTGGAAGAAAAAGCCGCAGAGCTCCGCCTTTATCAAGGGGAGAAATTTTCTCCAGCCCAATCTGCCGGGCCGGGGGAGCTTTGTTCCATCTGCGGGCTTGCCGCTCCCATGCCGGGAGATATAATAGGGGAAAACCCGCAGAAAGGCAGTTTCCAGATGGTTCCCACCCTTGTGAGTCGCGTTATGGCTAGGGAACCTGAAAAACTGCCTGTTCACGAATTATTGTCTATTTTTCGGACGCTGGAGGAAGAAGATCCCACCTTGCAGGTACAGGTTTCCAATGTCTCCGGCGGGCAGGAAATCCATGTGAAAATTATGGGGCAGATTCAGCTTGAAATCCTGGCGGACTGCGTGCGCCAGAGGTTTGGGGCGGATATCGTTTTCGGCCCCTGCCGCGTTTTATATCGGGAAACTCTCTCTGCGCCGGTAATTGGACGGGGGCATTTTGAACCGCTCCGCCATTATGCCGAGGTACAGTTTCTTCTTTTGCCGGGGGAGCCGGGCAGCGGGATATGCTTTTCCAGCCGCGTCCACACTGACGAGCTGTCTTTAAACTGGCAGCGTTTGATCGAAACCCATGTGATGGAAAAAAAGCACCTGGGGACAATGACCGGTTCGGAAATAACGGATATCCAGATCATTTTAATTGCCGCCCGCGCCCATGAAAAGCACACAGAAGGCGGGGATTTCCGGCAGTCAGTGTACCGCGCCATACGTCAGGGGTTTGCATCCGCTTTGCAGGCCGGGAAGGTTCAGCTTTTGGAGCCGGTTTATAGGGTCTCTATACAGGTTCCCCAGGATTTAGCGGGACGGGTTTTAAGTGACATCCAGCAAAGGAAAGGGGGATTTGAACCCCCGGAACTGGAAAACGGCCGGGCAAGGATTACTGCAAGGGTTCCGGCTGCATCGTTTTTGGATTACCCGCTGGAATTCGCTGGGTTCAGCCGGGGGAAGGGTTCGCTGTCCATGGATTTTGACGGCTACGCACCCTGCCATAACCCCAGCGAGGTGGCGGCGGAGATGGGATATGATTTTGACCGGGATGTGGAAAATACCGCCGACAGCGTTTTTTGCGCAAAAGGCGCAGGATTTCCTGTCAAATGGTATGATGTGCCGTCTTACGCCCACTTGTCCCCGGACACGCCAAAAGAATTATTGTGAGTTTTTGCCGTATGATAAAGTATATTTGATATATTGGATTGTAATCTGGAGGCACAATATGGACAGAATTGAACTGCGCAGGGCTGAATTGGGCGAAGAAAAGATATTGGCATATATTCAGACAGAATCCTGGAAAGCTGCATTTTCCGAAATCCTTTCGCCGGAAGAATTGGAAAAATGCACCAATCTTGAAAAGGCAGAAGAAATGTACAGGAATGTTTTAAATGGACATTTCGTTCATTTGGTTATAGAATATGTTGATAAAAATCCACACTGTATCGCAGGATGGAGCCAAAACAGATGCAATTTGGGACAAAATACAGCAGAATTGATCTGTATACATAGTTTATGTGATAAATGGCATCAAGGATATGGTTCAATTATGATGCGCCATATTTTGGATGAAATAAAAGAAGCCGGATTTTCAGAAGTCATTTTGTGGGTTTTTGAAAAAAATCAAAATGCCAGAAGGTTTTATGAAAAACATGGCTTCCGGCTGACCGAGCAGAAAAACCAATCCCATGGCGCCCTTGAAATTATGTACTCCAAACAACTTTAAAGGTCAATGATCTATTTATTTTTGCGTGAGGAAGTGCAGAGATACCATACCTATTTGTTTTCAGGTTCCGTGCCGTACGGATCCATTAATATTATAAACCGATTGTTTTTATTGCTGGAAGGAGTGGAATTCGGTGGAAATCGATCTGAATCAGGATTATAAAGAGCAGTTTATCCGTACATACCAGGAAAACATATCCCGCGAAGGAGCGGACAATCTGCTGAACTGGATGCAGAAAACCGACTTCTTCACAGCTCCCGCCAGTTCCAAATTCCATTGTGCCTTTGCCCAGGGGCTTTGCCTGCATAGCATGATGGTTTACCAAACGCTGATGGAAAAGCATTTTGATTCAGAAAAAGACAACCCGGAAAGCTTTGCCATCTGCGGGCTGCTCCATGATTTGTGCAAAGCCCAGTTTTACAAGGTGTCCACCCGCAACGTGAAAAACGAGCAGACCGGAACATGGGAAAAACAGCCCTTTTACCAGGTGGAAGATTCCTTTCCATACGGGCATGGGGAAAAATCTGTTTTCCTGATTGAGCGGTTCCTGCGGCTCAAGCCAGCAGAGGCCACCGCTATCCGCTGGCATATGGGAGGGTTCGATTCAGCGGCCAAGGGCGGGGATTTTGCCCTCAGTTTGGCGTATGAAAAGTACCCTCTGGCAGTAAAGCTCCATCTGGCGGATTTAGAATCTACCTACATTAAAGAAAAACATCTGCGCGGCCCTGCCGTGTAAAGGCTGCGCGTTGTTTATAAATATCTTGCCCAAACTGTCCAAAACGGTTTCGTTTTCCTTGCGGCGGACGGTTTGGCTTGGTACGCTTCAAGTACGATTTGACGCTTTTTGATTGAAAGATTGGAAGTGATATACTATGGCTCAAACAAAGGCCAAGGGGAATTACCGTGCTATCCTGAAATATGTAAAGGGATCATGGCGGTTTTATGCCCTCGCGCTGCTCACATCCATGATGGCGAATGTGTTTACCTTTTTACGTCCCCAGGTCATTCGTTTTACGGTTGACTCGGTGATCGGGGAAGAACCGGACAAGCTGTCCGGTTTTATGCTGAATCTCTATCAGGCGGTCGGGGGCAGGGAAGGACTCCGTTCCAACCTGTTTTTCTGCGCCGCGGCAGTGGTTATTGTGGCGGTTTTGGAGCAGCTTTGCAGCCTGGTCAGCCGCCTTACCACCTCGGAAGCCTCCGAGGGGTTTGTGCTCAGGCTCCGCAACGCTCTGTTCTCCCATATCCAGAAGCTGCCTTACCAGTGGCACATGGAAAACCAGACAGGGGATATCATCCAAAGATGTACCTCCGACGTGGAAACAATGCGCGGCTTTGTGACCAACCAGCTTCTGGAGGTTTGCCGGGTAGTGTTCCTGCTGGTTTTTGCGGTTTCTATGATGTTCCCTATGAACGCGATGATGACCTGGGTTGCGATTGCCTTTATCCCTGTTATCGCGCTCTATTCCGGTTACTTCCACAAAAAGATTTCTAAAAAATTCCGGGAGGCCGATGAGGCGGAGGGCGTTCTGTCGGCGGCGGTGCAGGAGAACCTTACCGGCGTGCGGGTGGTGCGCGCTTTCGGACGGGAGAAATATGAGATCGAACGGTTTGACGAGAAGAACAACCTGTTTTCGGAGCTTTGGGTCAAGCTGGGATATATTATGGGTGCTTACTGGGGCGTAGGCGACCTTTTTACCGGGGTGCAGATTTTGACAGTGCTTGCCCTGGGGACTGTCCAGACAGTCAGGGGAGCCATCACCCTGGGGGAATTTTTGGTGTTCCTCTCCTATAACCAAACGCTGTCCTGGCCGATCCGCCGTCTGGGGCGCATTATCTCTGATATGAGCAAGTCAGGGGTTTCAGCCGAACGTCTCGCCTATATCCTCAATTCAGAGGAGGAGAAGGATAAGCAGAACGCCGTTGAAGCGCCAATGAACCGGGATATTTCCTTCCAGAACGTCACCTACCGCTTTGAGGGGGAAAAATCTGTGCTGGACAATGTGACATTTACCATCCCGGCGGGAAGCACCTTCGCCATATTGGGCGGAACCGGTTCGGGAAAATCCACCCTGATGCACCTGCTCGACCGGCTTTATGACCTGCCGGAGGGCTGCGGGAAAATCTCTGTCGGCGGCGTGAACGTCCAGGATATGAAGCGGAGCTGGGTTCGCCAGAATGTGGGCATGGTTCTCCAGGAGCCATTCCTGTTCTCCCGCACCATAGAGGAAAACATCGCCTCAGTGCTGTCTGTAAAGACCTCCACAGAGGAGCGGCTGGCGCAGGTGAAGAGGGCTGCATCTATCGCCTGTGTGGACGACGCCATCGAAAGCTTCCAGGATGGTTATGGAACCATTGTTGGGGAACGGGGCGTAACCCTGTCCGGCGGGCAGAAGCAGAGGGTGGCCATTGCCCGGATGCTTTTGCAGAAGGCCCCCATTATGGTATTTGACGATTCCCTGTCCGCTGTTGACGCGGAAACGGATTCCAGTATCCGAAAAGCCCTCCATGAAAACCTGGGCGGCTCTACTGTCATCCTGATCTCCCACCGCATCACAACCTTGATGCAGGCGGATACCATCCTGGTTTTAGAGGACGGGAAGATCGCCGAGATGGGTTCCCATGACCAGCTTTTGGCGAATAACGGAATTTACAAGAGTATATACGATATTCAGATGAACCAGGAAGACCGGGAGGCGGCAGGGCTCTAAGCCTGCTCCGCTTGGGATTCCTTTGGGAAAGGAGCTGATATCCTATGGCTTCCATTCAGGAAGAAGAATATAACAAGTCCCTTGATTTAAAAATTTGGGCGAAGATGGTTCCCTTTTTCAAGCCCTATTGGAAAGAGCTTTTTGGGGTAATTGGGCTGATGCTGTTCTCTGCGGTGATTGATGTCTTTTTCCCCCTGATGCAGAGTTATGCTGTAGACCATTTTATCGTTCCCGGACAGCTTGAGGGCTTTTCGCCCTTTGTTGCCTCCTATTTTGCCATGGTTGCCGGTCAGACGGCAATTGTCATCCTGTTTTCCAGGCTTTCTATGGTGATAGAAATGCGGGTCGGCAGGGATTTGAAACGGGCAGCCTTTGTACATCTGCAAACCCTGTCCTTTTCCTACTACAATACCACCCCGGTGGGCTACATTCTCGCCAGGGTCATGAGCGATTCTGGAAGAATTTCTGGAATGGTTTCCTGGGGGCTGGTGGATATGATGTGGGCCATCGCCTATATCATAGGGGCCTTTATCTCCATGTCCATGCTCAATATCAGGCTGGCGGGGTATGTGCTGCTGATTGTGCCTTTTATCTCAATTTTGACAGTGTACTTCCAGAAGCGTATCCTCCAGGGCAACCGGGAAATACGCCGGGTCAACTCCCAGATTACCGGCGCCTATAACGAAGGCATTACCGGGGCGAAAACCTCCAAGACGCTGGTCATTGAGGATAAGAATTTTGAGGATTTTTCCCAGCTTACCAGCCAAATGCGCCGGACTTCGGTACATACTGCCATGCTCCGCGCAGTTTACATCCCCTCCATTGCCTTTTGCAGCGCCATTGCCGTGGGCTTTGTGCTGGCAAGGGGCGGCTATCTGGTGATGAACCAGGTGATGGCTTTCGGCACCCTGTCCGCCTTTATCTCCTACGCCATCGGCATTGTGGAGCCAATCCAGAATGTAGCAGGTTTTTTGACAGATCTTGTCGCCACCCAGCCGAACATTGAACGGGTAAGCGGCCTTCTGGAAAAGACCCCTGACATTGTGGATTCTCCCGAAGTGATCGCCAAATACGGTGATTCCTTTGAAGGCAAGCGGGAAAACTGGGAGCCAATCCAGGGGGATATTGAATTTAAAGATGTTTCCTTCAAATATCCCGACGGCGGGGACTATGTTTTACGGCATTTCAACCTGAAAATCCCGGCAGGAACCACTGTCGCCATTGTTGGAGAGACAGGGGCAGGGAAATCCACCTTGGTAAACCTGGCCTGCCGGTTCTTTGAGCCCACCGAGGGGCAGGTTCTCATTGACGGGGTGGATTACCGGGAACGTTCCCAGCTCTGGCTGCACAGCAACATTGGCTATGTGCTTCAAAACCCCCATCTGTTCTCCGGGACAGTACGGGAGAACATCCGCTACGGCAATCTGGAAGCTACAGATGAACAAATTCAGGAGGCTGCCCGCAAGGTATCCGCCGATACCGTTGTCAGCAAGCTGGAAAAAGGCTATGACAGCGATGTAGGGGAAGGCGGCGACCGTCTTTCCACAGGGGAAAAGCAGCTTATTTCCTTTGCGCGGGCGGTACTGGCAGATCCAAGGATCTTTGTTTTGGATGAAGCCACTTCTTCCATTGATACCCAGACAGAGCTTTTAATCCAGCAGGCGATTTCCCATTTGCTGGAAAACCGGACTTCCTTCCTGATTGCACACAGGCTTTCCACCATCCGCCAGGCGGATTTGATCCTGGTGGTGCGTGACGGAAAGATTATTGAACAAGGAGACCACAAGTCCCTGCTTCAGAAAAAGGGATATTACCATTCCCTTTACAACCAGCAATTCATGGAAGAAGCCATGATGCGCAAAATGCAGGCGTAATTTTGACAGAATACTTTTTGCAGGAGCAATGGGCGGCGTTCATCTGGACGCCGCTCATTTTTCCATAAAATCTATGAGTACCGGTATATGGAATTTTAAATCCTCTTTTTTTAAAAAATGTTCCAGCAAAAATAGGCGGAAAGCTGGAAGGGTGCGGAAAAACGCCGCAATTATTGTTTTGTTCCGTCAAATGCTGGATGATTTTTGTATCAGGAAACGAAATAAATCCAATTTGGGAAATGAAAAAAAGTTGCCTTTTTTCATTTTTCTTATGTTATTTCCCCTTTGTAACAGCAACAAAGACTTGCATTTTTGCATTTAACCGCTTATAATAAAGTGGTAATGGTGTAAATGAGGAAAAAAGTGGTGGAGGGTAGGTCGATTATCTGCCCTTTTTGTGTTTAGAAAGTATCTTTTATTCTATATGCCTGGCAGTACAAAGGGAGGTGTTTCCAATGGGTTTTTCCCATAAATCGGTTTTATTAGAGGAAAGCATATCCGGTTTAGCCATTTGCCCCAATGGCATTTACATAGACGGGACAGCAGGAGGCGGGGGACATTCGTTGGAGATTGCAAAGCGCCTTGACCCTGCTTCCGGGCGGCTGCTCGCCTTAGATAAAGACCCGGACGCTGTGGCTGCTGCGTCGGAACGGCTGAAAGCCTATCCCTGCGCCCAGGTGATCCAATCCGATTTTTCTCAGATCCCGCAGGTTTTAGATAGTTTGGGAGTAAGCCGGGCAGACGGGATTCTTTTAGATTTGGGCGTTTCCTCCCATCAGCTGGATACCCCGGAGCGGGGATTTTCCTATCATTCAAACGCCCCTTTAGATATGCGGATGAGCCAGTCGGGGTTTTCCGCCTACGAGCTGGTAAACCAGTGGGAAACTGGTGAGCTGGCGAGGATTTTCCGGGAATTTGGCGAGGAACGGTATGCTTTCCCGATTGCTAAAAATATCGTTCGGGCAAGGGAAAAAAAGCCTGTTGCTACAACCGGCGAATTGGCGGAGATTATAGCTTCCTCTATCCCGGCTGCGGCGAGAAGGGAAGGCGGCCACCCGGCTAAACGAACCTTCCAGGCAATCCGCATTGCCGTTAATGGGGAATTGGACAGCCTTTCCCAGTGCCTGGATTCAGCCTTTGGACGGCTTTCCATAGGAGGAAGGTTCTGTATTATTACATTTCATTCCCTGGAGGATAGGATGGTTAAACAGAAGTTTGCAGATTTTGCAAAAGGCTGCACCTGTCCGCCGGACTTTCCGGTTTGCGTCTGCGGGCGAAAGCCAAGGGCAGCGCTGGTTACAAAAAAGCCCATTACCCCTTCAGCAGAAGAATTAAAGGAAAACAGCCGGAGCCATTCAGCGCACCTCCGAATTGTGGAGCGATTGACCGGCGGGTGACTTAGAACCTGTATTCACAACCGTTGGACACTGTCTGAACGGTCTTTTTCCCGCCATACTGCGTCGCTTTCCCTTGCAATCCGTCAGGATTGCTGCGGAAAATCTCCTTGTCTGGCGGGAAAAATCCTCGTCCATCCAGCATCCCCGGTTATGAATACAGGTTCTTAGAGCTTATTCAGAATCTCCCCGCGCCCGCAGGCGCGGAACACTCCCAGCAGAAAGAAGATATTAACTGGAAACGGAGGTGAGCCTGCATTGCCTGTTTCATCCTCGGCGAAGGATTATTCTAACCAATCCAAATCAACACAGTATGATTTTTCACGCTTTGAACCCGCTAAACAATCTGCCCCTAATTCAAACAAAAAGGAAAGTCCTTCTCCCGCCCATTCATTACGGGTTGTTGAAACTCCTGCAAGACAGCGCCAGATGGCGCAGCGCCGATCATTGGCAGTACATATTGTTCTGTCGTCTGTCCTCCTTGTGGGTTTGATCCTGGCGATTTTGTACAGTCGCGCCATTCTTGCGACAATTAATGAAAATATAGGGGGTAAGACTGAATTACTAAATACTTTAAACGGTGAGTATACCCGTCTTCAGACAGAATTGGACGCAAAAATTTCTCTACGTAATATTGAAGAGTATGCTTCTGCTAACCTGGGGATGACCAAAGTAGATCAGGGACAGGTTCAGTATATTAATGTAGAACAGGGCGAATCTGTTACTTTGTATCGCTCGTCGAGGGAGAACAGCCTTTTTGACAAGGTGCGCCAATGGTTTTCTAAAATATTTGGGCATATCCAGGGGGATTCCTAAATAGGAATATAAAAGATGGGAGTTAATACTCATCCCTGATAAATTATAGACAAAAACCGTGTCTGAAAACCCCATATATGCAAGCCTTTCAGGCCCGGGCTTTTGTACAATTTGAATCAGGGATGAGTATAAGAACCTGTATTCATAACCGGGGGATGTTGAATGGGCGAGGATTTTTCCCAACCATACAGTGTTCAGCAGTTGTGAATACAGGTTCTAAGATTGAGGGGGATTTTAGCTCTTATTTCATGCAGCTTTGTTTGGTTTATCCCCATTAATCAGCTTTTCAAACCATTGACAAAACGGCGGCAGACAGGGGGAATGTATGATGCTGTACGGCGGGCGCATACATATTCCCAAAACAGAAAGGCGTGATTCTAAATGGCAGTAACTGCCGGAAAAGGCACAAAAGCATGGATCATAGTTGTAGGGGCCCTGATTACAGCGGTTGGTTTCCCCTGCGTATTATATCAATTATGGAAGCTGTGCCTCAGCGACTACTCCGAAGAGCTCCGCGGGAAAGCAGTCCAACAACAGATGGAAAACACCATCATCCCTGCAAAGCGGGGCAACATTTACGACCGCAACGGAAATACCCTGGCCCAAAGCGCAACGGTTTGGAACGTTATCATTTCCCCTTCTATGATTAAACAAGCAGACGACTATAAAGCAGAAGGCGAAACTCCAATGGCCCAAAAGGTAGCGACGCATCTTTCCAATATCCTGGAAGACGTTACCTATGAAGACGTAATGAAACTTGCGGAGGATACAGGAAGTTCCTACAAAAGAGTTAAAATGAAAATAACCCGTCCTGTACGGGATGAAATCCTGAAGGCAGAGGAAGATTATGGTTTGAAGGGCATAGATTTTGAAGAATCTACCCGTCGGTTTTATCCATATGGCAGTTTTGCGTCAACAGTGCTGGGGTTTTGCAATGATGAAAACATGGGGGCGTATGGGATAGAAGCCTACTATAACAAAACGCTCAGCGGAACGCCGGGCCGCCTGCTTTCTGCACGCAATGCGGTGGGAAATGAAATGGATTATGATTATAAAGAGCAGATACCGGCAGAGGATGGCAGAAGCTTGGTGCTGACAATAGACGAAGTTGTACAGCATTATCTGGAAAAGGCGATTGAAACCGCAGTAATCGCCCATAATCCGGCGAAACGTATTTCCGGGATTGTAATGGATGTAAACACCGGGGAAATCTTGGCGATGAGCACTAAAGAGGACTTTGACCCCAATACGCCTAACCAGATCACCAATGAAAAAGGGCTGGAACGTTTAAACGGCCTGTCAGGTTCAGAATATAAGGAACAGCTTGGACAGGAGCAGTTTAACCAGTGGAGAAATAAAGCTGTTTCTGACCCCTACGAGCCCGGCTCTGTGTTTAAGCTGGTAACGCTTGCCTCTGCTATTGAAAGCGGCCATGCAAGGGAGTCGGATACTTTTTACTGCAACGGCGTTTTAGAGGTTGCCAACAGGTCTATCCACTGTTGGAAGACATCGGGACATGGACAGGAAACTTTGGGGCAGATTCTGGTTAATTCCTGCAACCCTGGTTTTATGACTCTAGGGCAGAGAATGGGAGCTGAAACTTTTTCTAAATATTTTGAAGCTTTTGGGCTTACCGAAAGAACGGGAATCGATATCCCCGGCGAAGCAGAAAGTATTTACCACCGTGTTGATAAAATGGGGATTGTGGAACTTTCCAGTTCCTCGTTCGGGCAGACGTTTAAAGTAACCCCTATCCAGATGATTACCGCCGACGTTGCCACTATCAATGGGGGATATTTGTTAAAGCCTTATGTGGTAAAGCAGGTTCTCGACGCTGACGGCAATGTTGTGGAATCTTATGACCGGACAGTCCGCCGCCAGGTAATTTCCAGCGAAACCTCCAAAATGGTAGCTTCCATGGCGGAAAAGGTGGTCAGCGAAGGTTCCGGCAATGGCGCTTATGTGGCAGGCTACCGGGTAGGCGGGAAGACAGGGACTTCTCAAAAACTGGATCAGCTTGACGAGAACGGGCAGGTAACTGACCATGTGCTTTCCTTCTTTGGCTTCGCCCCTGCCGATGACCCCCAGGTTGCAGTTTTGGTGCTGATTGACGAGCCGGAATTAAAATCTGCATATGGCTCTGTTATTGCTGCGCCAGTTGTAGGGGCTATTATGTCTGATATTCTCCCATATCTGGATATTGAGCCTAAATATACGGAAGAGGAATTAGAAAAACGGGAGATTTATGTTAAGGACGTTGTGGGGCAGAAACCACACGAAGCCCAAAGCATTATGGCTAACGCCGGACTTCAGGGACGTTTGATGGGCAGCGGGGCGGCAGTCATCCGGCAGGTGCCGACAGCAGGAGCGCCAGTCCCCAAAGGGTCTACTGTTATCTTATATACTGATGAGGAAACAGAGACTCCTTTGGTAGAAGCGCCGAACATTGTGGGGCTGAGCGGTACGGAAACGAATAAAAAGATTGTGTCCAGCCGGCTGAACCTGCGTATTGTAGGCGCCGATATTGATGAAGAAGGTACTGTGGCAGTATCCCAAACCCCGGAACCAGGGGAAATGCTGGAAATCGGAAGTGTCATTACAGTGAATTTCGTCAACCAAAATGCCGCGGAAGACATTTCCAATTCTGGTGAACCAGTGGTTCCTTCCAATTAACCAGCCACAGCCTGAAAGCATCCAGCATTTGACAGAAAACGCCGGTAAGGATGTTATACAATATTTGTACTGATTCTGGCGCGCTTATTTTACGGAACACTGTCCATAAAAACAGAGCAGGGTTTTGTAAGGAGGTTCTGATAATATATGAAATTAGGGCAGATTATGGATTCCATTGTTTATACAGGATCAAACGGCCTTGAAACTTTGGAAATTGAGGAGATTACCTGCGACTCCAGGCGGGTTATGCCGGGAATGGCTTTTGTATGTGTGAAGGGCGGGAAAATGGATGGACACGACCACGCCGCCGAAGCAGTGAACAGGGGGGCTGCTGCTGTAATCGCAGAGCATGACGTAGGTCTGGAATGTCAGTTGATTGTGGAAAATACCCGCCATGCCTATGCGGTAATGTGCGCTAACTTTTATGGAAATCCTTCCCGGAAGCTAAAGCTTATCGGCGTTACCGGTACGAATGGAAAAACGACAATTACAAACCTTTTAAAGCATATTTTGGAACATGCCGGGTACCGCGTAGGCTTGATCGGGACGATTCAAAACGAAATTGACGACATGGCTCTGCCTGCCAAATATACCACGCCTGATCCCGCCCAGCTCCACGCCCTCTTTGCGCGGATGGCTGCCGCCAAGTGCGATTATGTGGTAATGGAGGTTTCTTCCCATGCGCTCGACCAGGATCGGGTGGCGGGCTGCCAGTTTGAAGCGGCAGTCTTTACCAATCTGACCCAGGATCATCTGGATTACCATGGGACAATGGAAAATTATTTCCAGGCAAAGAAGAAACTGTTTTCCCTATGTAAAGTTGGAATTGTCAACTATGACGATTCCTATGGCCGCAGGATTATAGAAGAAGCCCCCTGCCCAATCTGTACCTTTTCCGTTTCAGATGACACGGCGGATTATACTGCCAAAAATATCTCTATCTCTGAAAAGGGCAGCAGGTTCGCCTTTCTGGGAACCGGGATCATTGCCCGTATTGATTTCCCTATGCCGGGGATGTTTTCCATCTCTAACGCCATGGCTGCTGCGGCCTGTGCAATTTCGGTCGGGCTCTCTTTGGATAAGGTCGCGGTTGCCCTGAATTCCTGTCCCGGCGTTTGCGGGAGAACCCAGATATTGAAAACAGATACCCCCTTTACTGTGATTGACGATTACGCCCATACCCCTGATGCGATTGAGAAAATCCTGGCTGCTGTCAGGGAATTTGCAACAGGACGAATTATTATCCTGTTTGGATGCGCCGGAAACAGGGACGGCAGAAAAAGGCCCTTAATGGCTGCCGCTGCTGCAAAAAGCGCGGATTTTGTGATACTTACCTCAGATAACCCAAGGAGCGAAGACCCTGTAAAAATTATTCAGGATGCTTTGCCCGGATTTGAAGGGTTTGAAACGCCTTATGTGGTAATCCCTGACCGGTACCAGGCGATACGCTGGGCGCTGGAAAACGCCAAAGAGGGGGATGTCCTCCTGCTGGCAGGAAAAGGCCATGAGGATTATCAGGTATTGGATTATGGAACCATCTGGTTTGACGAAAGGCACGTTGTACAGGAATTGCTGGAAAAGATACGCACGGAAGGGAAAAGGGCTGTACTGCCGCCCCAACCGGAAAAATAAAAGGCAGAATACAGCGGGTATCAATGAAAAAAAGGCAAAAACGCAGAATGGCTTTAAAGAAAAAGTGGAGAGTTTACGGTTCATGGATGAAATCGGAATGTCCAGAATGTGGCGAAAAAAGCTTGTTCTTTTATGACAAGTACGATTCAATCTGTTGTGTGGGCTGTAATGTCTGGCTTAATGAAAAATGCAGCGACCCAAATTGCCCATACTGTGCCCGCAGGCCCGAAAATCCTTTGTCAGCGCTTTTCAGCGAGGAAGGGCCGAGATACGATGCAAAGGAATGGCTCAGGAGCAATTACCTGCATAAAGCAGGGGGCAGGATCAGACATGAACGGCGCAGAAAACAATCTGCACAAAACAGGGCTGAATATCCGAAATGGAAAATTGTAAAGTGAGAAAGGAATCGACCTGATATGTACCAGTTTACCGCGGCGGATGCCGCCAAAGCCTGTAACGCCAATCTATACAATCCCGCTGCTGGAAAGCTGGTTGCCTGGGATGTGTTCCCAGAGTGGGAAACGGAGTTTGGGAAAACGCCTTTGACGAATCTATGCACTGATTCCCGTGAAGCGGAACCAGGGTGTCTGTTTACCGCCATTCCAGGGGAAAGGGTGGATGGGCACCGGTTCATTCCCGATGTGCTGGAAAAAGGGGCGGCGGCAGTTCTCAGCCAAAAACCGGAAGGCGCCGGCGAAAACCCAAACCCCAGGATTTTTTATGTGGAAAATACGCTGGAAGCCCTGCTGGAAATCGCTTCGGCATATCGAAACAGGTTCCAGATAAAAATAGCGGCAGTGACAGGAAGCGTGGGGAAAACGACTACCAAGGAAATGATCTGGACTGCTTTGTCCTCGCAGTATTGCGTATTAAAAACACAGGGAAATCAAAATAATGAGATTGGACTGCCTAGGACGCTGCTCCGGCTTGCGCCGGAGCATGAAGCCGCCGTGATAGAAATGGGAATGTCCGGGCTGGATGAAATCCGTCCGCTGTCCCTGGCTGTAAAACCCCAGACAGCAGTTCTGACCAATATAGGCGTTTCCCATTTGGAACACTTGGGAAGCCGGGAAAATATCCTGAAAGCGAAACTGGAAATTCTGGAGGGGCTTGCACCAGGAGGGACATTGGTTGCCAACCTGGATAACGACCTTTTAGGGGCATGGCTGGAAAAGCAAAAAGGCGTTAGCCATCCCTTTCAAATAATTACTTATGGGATTGAATCACAAGCAGATTTGACTGCAAAGAATGTCTGCCAGTCCCCGGAAGGCTGTCGTTTCCTATTATGCTGGCAGGGGAAAGAGTATCCAGCCTATATTCCCTGCATAGGTCTTCACAATGTAAGCAATGCGCTTGCGGCGGTGGGGACAGCTCTGACTTTCCAAATTCAGCCGGAAAAGGCCCTTGAAGCATTGGAAGGATATGTGCCTACTGGTATGCGGCAGCATGTTGTACGGCTGAACGGGATGTATTTGGTAGAAGACTGTTATAACGCCAGCCCTGATTCCATGGAAGCGGCTATATCTGCAATGGCGGAAATGAGCTGTCCCCAGGAAAACGGCAGGAAAATCCTGGTTCTCGCCGATATGCTGGAACTTGGTTCTATTGAGCATCAGGCGCATTACGAAGCCGGGCAGAAAGCTGCAAAGACAGCGGACTTTCTCTTAACTTATGGTACGCTGGCAAAAGACTATGTGTCCGGCGCAAAATCCGCGGGGATGGAACAAGCGTTTTGGTATCCAGATAAGCAGTCCCTTGCTTCTGCCGTTATAGGATTGCTCCAACCCGGGGACATGGCATGGTTTAAGGGAAGCCGGGGGATGGAATTGGAGCAGGTTATCGACGCTGTGCAGCAGGCTGTAACCATAGGGAGGGAGTAACAATGAAGGGGATGACAATCCTGCTTGTGGCGGTTTCCGCCTTTGCCCTGACTTCCATTTTGGGGATTTGGCTGATTCCTTTTTTAAGGCGGCTGAAATATGGACAGACGATTAATGATATAGGCCCAATATGGCATCACAAAAAACAGGGGACTCCTACTATGGGCGGGCTTATGTTTATAGGCGGGATTGTAACGGCAAGCGTTGTTGGGTGGACGGTATACCGGATTTCTAACAGCGCCTCACTGGAGTATATGCCTGATTTTCTGTTAAAACAGGATACCATTAAATTTTTCCTTGGCTTGGGGATGGCTGCAGCTTTTGGGGGAATCGGATTTTTGGACGACTATATCAAAGTGGTCAAAAAACGCAACCTTGGCCTAAACGAAATACAAAAACTTATTTTACAGACCCTTGTCGCCGCTATTTATCTTACCGCCCTTTATGCCGCTGGGGATCATTCAACTGCATTTTTTATCCCTTTTTGGGGCAGAATGGATGCAGGGGTTCTATATTATCCCATTTCTGCCTTTATTATCATTGGAACAGTCAATGCGGTAAACCTTACAGATGGATTGGATGGCTTATGCTCTTCTGTCACTTTTGTAGCTGCTTTGGGGATGATGATGGTTTGCAGCCTGCTTGGGTTCCATTCAACCGGGCTGATGGCTACTGCTCTGGCTGGAGGTTGTTTGGGTTTCCTGGTTTGGAATTTTTACCCTGCTAAAGTATTTATGGGCGATTTGGGTTCCATGTTTCTGGGCGGTATGATGGCTGCCCTTGCTTTTGGGATGGGGATGCCCTTCCTTTTGGTGCTTGTGGGAATTATTTATGTTCTGGAAGCTTTATCCGTTATGGTTCAGAGGGTATACTACAAGGCAACCCATGGGAAACGTCTTTTTAAAATGACCCCTATCCATCATCACTTTGAAATGAGCGGGTATTCCGAAATTCAAATTACTGCTCTTTTTTCTGTCGTCACCGCTGCAGGCTGCATCCTGGCGATTCTTGCTGTTCGCAGATTATGATAACAGTTTTTACTACGAAAGGAGGAAATTGCTTGTCCAGCGTCTCTAAGCTTTCTAAAATAAAGCCCTCTAAAAATGGCTCGCGTCCAAAACAGGGCAGGATGGATATGTTTTATCTGGTATTTATTTTAATTCTCTTGGTAGTTGGCCTGATTATGCTATTTTCTGCCAGTTATGTTTACTCCTACTACTATGAAAAAGGGGACAGCTTTTGGTATATCAGGCGGCAGGCAATTTTTGCGGTTTTAGGTGTGGTTGCCATGTTTATTGCTTCGCACTTTGACTACCATATATTCCACTGGCTTGCTGTCCCGATTATGGTCTTTACCATTGGGCTGCTGGTATTTACCGTCATATTAAAATACACCATTTACCAGGGCAAGATTACCCGCTGGATCCGTTTGGGCTTTTTCCAGTTCCAACCTTCCGAAATTGCCAAGTTTGCCATTATTATTTTGTTTTCACAGATGGCGTGCATGTACCATAAGGATATGAAAACCTTTAAAAAAGGAATCCTCCCTTTTGCGGCTGTTCTTGGAATGGTATGCGTTCTGATGCTGCTGGAACCTCATATGTCAGGGACTATTCTAATTGTTTTAATTGGTGCAAGCCTTATGCTGATTGGTGGCTCGAATTTTAAGTTTTTCGCTGTAGCGGGCGGCATAGGGGCTGCAGCTCTATTGGCGGTTCTGCTTCTGTTCGATGGGTTGACCTATGCAAAGCAGCGCCTCGTTTTCTATATTGATCCCTTTGCTGACCCCAAGAACCAAGGATATCAGATTATCCAATCTATGTATGCGATTGCTTCCGGCGGCCTTTTGGGGAAGGGTCTGGGAAATTCCAGGCAGAAATTCCTTTATCTCCCTGAACCCCAGAATGATTTCATCTTTGCAATTGTTTGTGAAGAATTGGGAATGGTTGGTGCTGTTTTAATTATCGTTCTTTTTATGGTCTTTATCTGGAGGGGATTACACATCGCGCTCCATGCTAAGGATTTATTCGGTACCATGATCGCCGCTGGAATTACAATCCAATTCGGGATACAGGCTATGTTTAATATGATGGTTGTTACCAAGACAATTCCTAATACCGGGATCAGCCTTCCTTTCTTTTCTTATGGGGGTACTGCCCTTATGATGCTTTTGGGGGAAATGGGGATTGTTTTAAATGTTTCTAGGTCGTCTACGCTTGAAAAGCCCTCTTAATAAAGCTGATTTGCGGGAGTAACCTAAGACGAGTACAGGCTGGGGCGGATTAAAAAGGTTTGGGGTCAAGGGGCCTTTCCTAAAA
>CAOJXI010000015.1 GCA_948465665.1 uncultured Clostridia bacterium
CTGATACCACCCCCGAAGCAATTCCAGCGGGCTTTTGATTTTGAATACTGACGAAATGGTTAGTTATCAGCCTCTTAGATAAGGTTTCTGTTATCTTTAAGCAAGCTGGGTATTTCGCCCTCTGCGGAGGGCGACCAGGGGGCTTTTGAGGAAAGCCCCCTGGACCCGAAACCTTTTTAATCCGCCCCAGCTTGTACTCATCGAGGGTTATCCCCGCAAATGAGCTTTTATAAATTCCTTTATGGAGGTATTGTCCATGCTCTCTTTGGCGGACTGGTTTCTTCTTCTATTGATTGCAGTTTGTGTTGCTCTTGCAATTCGCTATGCTTGGCGGCACAGGGGAAGCTGCGGTGGATGCAGTGGCTGCTGTAAAAAATGCGGAAAAGACGGCTGCATTTCCCGAAAAGAAGGAAGACAGCCCCCAAGCCAATCCTGAATATAAAACGGTATGGGCAGGAAATCCGTTATCATCCGGTTTCCTGCCCGTTTTTATGATAATGTTATTTTCCAATTTTCGGAGGAAATTATGTTAGTAGCAATCGACAATTTATCAAAAAGTTTTGCAGGACATCAAGTCCTGCAAAACGTCAGCCTAAAAATAGAAGACCGCGACCGGATCGGCCTAATCGGAGCCAACGGCGCAGGAAAATCCACCTTGTTAAAAATGATTGTCGGCGCATTGTCCCCGGATGAAGGGGAAGTCGCCGTCACAAATAATATAAATATCGGTTTTCTGGAACAAAACACGGGCTTGGAGCGCGGCAGTACCATCATGCAGGAAATGCGCAAAGTCTTTTCCCAGGTCAATGAAAGCGAGCGGCAGATGAAGGAATTGGAAGCTGCCATGTCCCAAATTGACCATGAAGCCCAGAGGGATGAATATGAAAAGCTCTCCGCCCAATACGCGGTAGTACAGGAGCATTTCCAGCAAAACGAAGGCTATCTGGTAGATGTAAAGATTAAAACCATCCTCAACGGTATGGGATTTGGGGATAAAGCTTTTGATACAGTAATAGACACCCTCAGCGGCGGGGAAAAAACCCGCCTAGCCATTGCGCGGCTGCTGCTGGAACAGCCGGAGCTGTTAATCTTGGACGAACCTACCAACCACCTGGATTTTAAAACCTTGATGTGGCTGGAGGAATATCTGAAAGACTATAAGGGAGCCCTTCTGCTCGTCTCCCATGACCGGTATTTCCTGAATAAGCTTGTAACAAGCGTCTGCGAGATGGAGCGAGGAATCCTAACCCGTTATAAGGGCGATTATGACAAGTACCTCCAATTAAAGGAGGAACGCCTTGCCCGCCAGCAGAAGGAATATGAAATGCAGCAGGAAGAAATTGCCGCCATGCAGGATTATATAGCGAAAAATATTGTCCGGGCAACGACTTCCACCCGCGCAAAAAGCCGGGTTCACGCCCTAGAACGGATGGAACTGATAGACAAGCCGCCAAGTGAATTAAAACCCCCTAAAATCCACTTCTCCTATGACCGCCCGCCGGTTAAAGATGTCCTTCACATCCGTAACCTGCGGCTGGAAGTCGGCAGGGGAAATACTGCCAAGGTTTTGGCGGAATCCCTCGATCTGGATGTAATGCGGGGGGATAAGGTTGGAATTATCGGTGCCAACGGTGTGGGAAAGTCTTCTTTCTTAAAGGCAATCCAGGGTTTGATCCCTGTCACGGAAGGAACCATGGAGTGGGGGAAATTTGTTAAACTGGCTTACTTTGACCAGGAAAATACCAGGGTTGACCCCAATAATACAGTTTTGGAGGAGCTTTGGAAACGCCATCCTACTGTCAATGAACAGGAGATACGCTCCCGTTTGGGCGCGGTGCTGCTGACTGGGGAAAATGTCTTTAAAGAGGTGGGGAACCTCAGCGGCGGCGAGCGGGCAAAGCTGGCCTTTGCCATCCTGGTGTTTGAATATGGGAATGTGCTGATTCTGGACGAGCCTACCAACCATATGGATTTGGTGACAAAGGAAGTCATTGAAAAAGCGCTGGATGAATTTGATGGGACAATTATTATGGTTTCCCATGACCGGTATCTGCTTAACAAGGTTCCAAACAAGATTGTGGAAATGCTGCCAGGGAAAATGATGCTTTACAACGGCAACTTTGATTATTATCTGGAGCGCAGCGCGATCCTCGCTGAACAGGCGGCAGCCGCCGAAGTGCAGGAGAAAAAGGAGCTGAAAGAGTCAGAGGGCGCTGCCCAGTACCACCGTTCCAAGCAGCAGCGCAGCGAAGATGCCAGACGCAAACGAAGGCTGAAAGAGCTGGAAGACCTGATAGATATTCTGGAAGGGGAGGAGGCAGAGCTGGAGTGCCAGATCGCTGAACCGGAAACCGCGTCCGATTTTGAGCTGTTAAACGAAAAATGCAGGGAATTGGAGGACGTGAAGGGCAGGCTCAACCAGGTTACAGATGAATGGATTGCTCTTTCAGACGAATAGGAGGCCGGCAATATTGAAAATGCGCACCGAAAAAGAAATGATGGAACTGATTCTTGGTATTGCCCAAAAGGATGACAGGATTCTGGCAGTATATATGAACGGTTCCCGCACAAACCCGAATGTTCCAAAGGATATTTTCCAGGATTATGATATCGTATATGTGGTGACAGAAACTAAACCCTTTATAGAAGATAAAAGCTGGATTGACCAGTTTGGCCCCCGGCTGTATATGCAGCAGCCCGATAAAATAGATCTGTCTATAGGAAAAACGGTGGATTTTGCTGCTTGCTATGGCTGGCTGATCCAGTTTGCAGATGGGAACCGGCTTGACCTCCATGTGGAACCCCTGGAAAAGACAAATATCTTGGAGGATAAGCTGTGTAAAGTCCTTCTGGATAAAAAGGGGGTTCTGCCTAAAATACCGCCTGCTGCCGACGGTGATTATTATGTTAAAAAGCCATCTCCAGCCCTGTATGAAGCCTGTGTCAATGAATTCTGGTGGTGCCTGAACAATGTGGCAAAGGGACTGTGGCGGGAGGAAATCCCCTATGTGCAGGATATGCTCGCACTAATCCGCAAAGAGTTAATCAAAATGCTTTCCTGGCTGGCAGGATGTGAGACAGAGTTTTCCGTCAGCGTGGGGAAGTCGGGAAAATATTTATACCGCTGGCTTTCCAAAGAGGATTGGCGGGATTTTTTGAAAACCTATGCTTCCGGGGAAACAATGGAGATATGGGAAGCTGTTATGGTTATGTGCGGGCTGTTTGACCGAACCGCCAAAGAGGTTGGGAAACGTTTGGGGTATTCCTACGATGAAAAGACGGCAGAAGGAAGCTGGGGCTGGCTCAAATATGTCCGGCAGCTTTCCAAAGATGCGGAAGGGGTCTGCTAAGTGGCGCGGTTTTCGGATGCAGAAGGTCTTTACCGGCATTTGGAGCAGAATGGAATCCATCTGAATTTGCAGCAGAGGCAGGCCGTGGAAGATTGTTCCGGCAGGCTTCTGCTGCTGGCAGTTCCGGGGGCTGGGAAAACCACTGTCCTTGTTACCCGGCTTGCTTATATGATTTATCTCCGAAAAATCCGGCCTGAAAACATATTGACCCTCACATTCAGCCGGGAAGCTGCCCGAGATATGGCTGGACGGTATCAAAACCTGTTCGGGGATGGGCTGGAACCAACACCCAAATTTTCCACCATCCATAGCTTTTGCTACCGGGTGCTGTGGGTGTATGCCCAAAAGAAGGGAAGCCAGCTCCCCCAGCTTTTGGAAGACTCCCAGCGGGCAAAGGCTATTATGGAGATTTACCAGGGCTTAAACGGGGAGCGGATGCCCGATGAACTTTATGAGCAGGTCAGCACCGCCATGAGTTATGGGAAAAACCTGATGTATACAAAAGAGGAGATGTCCGGCCTGCTGCCCCAATGCCCGGCTTTTTTTCCTGTGTTTCTGCGGTATGAGCAGTTTAAAAGGGAGCAAAACTTTTTTGATTATGACGATATGCTCACCTTTGCTTTCACTGCCCTTAAAAGGTATCCTTCGCTTTTGGAGTTCTTTTCCAGGCATTATCCTTTTGTCCAGGTGGATGAAGCACAGGACACATCCCTTCTCCAACATGAGATTATCCGTCTCTTGGTGGGGAAGGAAGGACGGCTTTTTATGGTTGGTGACGAAGACCAAAGCATTTATGGCTTCCGGGGCGCCTGCCCGGAGGCGCTTTTGCGTTTTCAGGAGACCTATCCCGGCGGAAAAATCCTCAAAGCAGAGGAAAATTTCCGTTCCACACAGGAAATTGTCTCTCATGCTGCCCGTTTTATTGGGATAAACCGCTCCCGCTACCCCAAAAATATGACCGCCTGCCGGGAGCAGGGGGAGAAAATACAGAAAACTTTCCTGGACAATATGGAGCAGCAGTATTCCTACCTGGTGGCTGCGCTGTCCCAAGTTCCAAAGGGGGAAACTGCCGCTGTGCTGTACCGGAATAATGACTCCGGCCTTCCTCTGGCGGATATGCTGGATCGGGAGAAGATACCCTTTTACATACGGGATCATCAGCCTGCCCTGCTCCGGCATTTTGTCACAGTGGATATGCTTCATTTTCTCCGGCTGTACCGCAATCCCTCTGATGTGGAGTCTTTTTTGAGGGTTTACTACCGTATGAACGCCTATATCTCCCGGGAAGATGCAGAATTTGTACGCCGCAACTCTGACAGAGGGGAAAATGTTTTTGACATTCTTTTGCTGAAAAGCCAGCAGGCGGATTTCTCTGAAAACAGCAAAGGCGGAAATACTGCCCGGCTGCAATTTTTGAAGTTTGCTGTCGCCCAACTGGGGGATCTTCCCCCTGCAAAAATGTTGGAAAGCATGGAAACGGATTTGGGTTATCTGGAATTCCTTCGCTTCCGGTATTCCGGGACTGCCCTGGATTCTGCCCTGTACAAGCTGGGGGCGCTGAAATCCATGGCCGGAAACTGTTCCAGCCTGGAACAGTTTCTCAGCCGTTTGGAAGAAATGGACAAGGTTATTTCATCCCATAGCCAGCGGGGAATACCGCATACTATCACACTTTCAACGATCCATTCCAGCAAAGGGCTGGAATTTGACAGGGTGTTTTTGATTGATATGCTGGAAGGACAGCTTCCCTCCGACGAGGCCATTGAAAGGCAGATAAATGGGGATATGGCACTTATGGAGGAAGAAGCGCGCCTTTTTTATGTGGCTGTCACCAGGGCGAAAAATCAACTGGAAATTGTTTCTTCTGCCCGGTCTGACGGGGGGATGGTAATGCCTTCACGCTTTATCCAACGATTGACAGGCGAGGATAAAGAAGGGGAGTTTTCGTTGGCGGTCGGGGAGAGGGTAAAGCATAGGTATTTTGGAAAAGGGACTGTGCTGCGGCTGGATGAGGAGAACCACAGTGTTGAGATAAAATTTGACCGGTTTGGGGTTAAGACGCTGAGTACAAAGGTGGCGTTAGCTAATTTTCAGAGACTTTGAGGTGTAAAATCTGCTTCACAAAACCATTCATCAAAATGTTGGGGAACTGTTTGTAAAAGCAATTCCCCAACAAACTGAAAATTATATGATAATTTCCGATTGAAAGTATTGTTCCTGAAATCTAACCTTTTCCATGATTTCCTCTTTGGTGAATGTGATATTTTCAGGGCAGACAACCCATTTTTCCTCTACATCGTCAAACCTGTGGATAATTGCAATGATTTTTCCTGTGAACTTTTCAACAGCTTCATTTACGCCTAATATATATGCGTCCTGCTCCTCTCCGTCCGGCGCAATAATTCCCTCTATATATCCATAGTTAATCGGATAATACAGATCCTTGTGCTTGGGGTGATATGTTCCCAGCGGCCTGTCAACTGTGACTGTAACAATGTCTCCAATCATATGCCATCCCTCCGCAAATAATTGATTTATCCCTTTGATTTTAATATGGGCTTTGATGTAAGTCAATCTACTTTGAAAGGGAATAAAAACAGAAAAATTTTGCCCTAAATGGCAGGGTATGATATAATTGATGTAAGAACCTGTATTCACAACCGCCCCACGCTGTCTGAGCGGTCTTTTTCCAGCCATACTGCGTCGCTTTCCCTTGCAATCCGTCAGGATTGCAAGGGAAACCTCCTTGTCTGGCTGGAAAAATCCTCGCCCATCCAGCATCCCCGGTTATGAATACAGGTTCTAAAGTTAATAATATATGTAGAAAACTTTGGGGCAGCAGCCTAATAAAAGAAAGGGAACGTTTTTATGTCAGCAATACGCCAGCAGGCAATCGAAATAATTGAGAGGATGCCGGAGGAAAAATCTATGATATTGTCAACCTTCTCCAAAAGATGGAGGACAAAGCGGAGATTCCTAAACTGAGATGAGGAAGCGTATCAAAATATTCGGATGACCCGGAAAATTGCATGGTCAAAGGCAGGGGATTACTTTGCCGAGTATTTTATCATAGAAGGATTGGACGGGCATAAAGCTGATTGGGTAATGCACATTGGCGGCGAGTTGGAAAACAAAGCGGAAATGCCCTCCCTTGACGGGGCTTTGAGTACCGAAAGGCCATTAAAGCATATGAAGGACATCCAGTACCTGGACAAGCCGCAGCAGGCAGTTTGCAGCAGATTTTCGGTAGATGGAATTAATGTTTATCTGCATAGCTGGGTTCCAGATGGGACGCTGTACCTGGGCCATGTGCCGGACAATCCCTCCATCAAAGATATTTCACAGGTTGTGGAGCGGAAAACAGGGGACAAAGCAGTATTCCTTCATTTGATAGAGACTTGCCGGGAAAATGCTGCCTGTCATTCGGTTCAGATGTCTTTAAAGGATGGAAAAGCTGTAATTGAGTTTAATGAACAGCTTGAAGGCAACACAGTTCCGCGCAAAATTGTCTTTTAACAGTTAAAGGCAAAATAAATGGTATTGTCAGTGCGGCGTGTTTCACGCCGCACTGATTTATATAAGTAATAACCCTTTGCTGCTTGCCCTTCCTTATCAGGCGTGATATAATAACCGTAGCTGATAATAAATACTTTACAGGCGAAGGAGCTGAATAAAAACCCATATGTATACAATCGCAATTGTAGACGATGAAAGCATTATCCGCCGGGGGCTGGCGCAAAGCATAGACTGGAACGACCTGGGCTATGAAGTAGTTGGGACAGCGTCTGACGGCGAAGAAGGGCTTTCTCTGATGAAGGAAAAAAAGCCGGATATTGTAATCAGCGACATCCGTATGCCTGTCCTGGACGGATTGGAAATGGTGCGGCAGGCGCGGAAACAGCGGCTGCCCTGTAATTTTATACTTATGTCCGGCTATGAAGAATTCCGCTATGCCCAATGTGCAGTTAATTTAAAAGTAGAGAAATACCTGTTAAAGCCCATAGATAATGAAGAACTGGTGCGGGTTGTACGGCGTATTACACGCCAGATAGAGGCAGAACGGAAGCTGGAACGCCAGATTTCAGAGAGTATGCCTTTACTGCGCCATAATTTTGTAGCGCGGCTTTTAACCGGAAGTATGACAGCGGAAGAAATAGAATCTGAACTGGGATTTTTAGATATAACATTGACAGCTTTCCAATATTTAGTACTGGTGATAAAGGTAGACGATTATCGGAGCGAGTCTTATGTCTCCCATATCCAACAGCAGGAACTGCTGAAATTCGGAATCCTTAATATAGTTAAGGAAGTATTCAGCGAAGAACCCCAGCCGTCATTTTACCCGGAGACAGGGAGCGGGATTCCCAATTCCGTCCAGTTCCACAGTGCAGGGGATGACGGGATTCCCGGAAATAAGCTGCAACAGGTTTTATTCCATGACACAGGCGGCGACGAGCTGGTAGTTATCGCAGGCTGCGGCGAAGGGGAAGAAGGGGCTGCCCTGCGCCGGATTTACCAGTTGTGCGAAGAACTATCCCAGAAAATAGCGGAGCATCTTTCCACTACTGTCACAATCGGGATGGGGCGTTTCCGCAAAGGATACCAGGGGATCGCCCGCTCCAATACTGAGGCTTCCTCTGCCATTGAATACCGCCACATGGAAGGCAAAAACCGGATTATCTCCATCCAGGATATCCACCTTCCAGGGCGCCGGGACAGCATTTCCATTTCCGACCTGGAAAAGAAGGTCACTTCTTCCATTAAAATCGGCTTGGTGGAGGAAACCAACAAATCCCTGGAAGCAATCCGTTCCCGAATATTAGAACAGGAATTTGTCACCCTGGAAAAAATGCGCCTGATTGGAATGGAGCTTTCCATCCTGCTGATTAAGGAGGCGGAAAACTGGGCCAACCAGGACAGCGACAAAAACCGGATAGAGGAATTCAATAGCCTTTCTTCCTCCATCATGTCCAAGGAAACGCTGGACGATATTTTCCAAGTGGTATTTACGCTGGTGGAAAAAATCGCGGCTGGCATCAACGCCCAGCGCATCAGCCAGCAGAAGGAGATTATCGACCAAGCCATAGACTATATTAACGCCAATTATGGCAGCGAAGACCTTTCCCTCCAGGATGTGGCCCAGAATGTACATATCAGCTCGTCCTATTTCAGTACCATCTTTAAGAAGGAAAAGAACATCAACTTTACTGACTACCTTACCGAAACCCGCATGAAAAAATCTATGGAGCTTTTGCGCAATACCAATTTGAAGGCTTACGAGATCGCCCGCATGGTGGGGTACAGCAACCCCCAGTATTTCAGCCTTTGCTTTAAGAAGTATACCGGTTATTCGCCGTTACAGTTTAAAAATATCTAATAATAATCATGAGTTCGATAAAGCTCATTTGCGGGAGAAAGCTAAGATGAGTACAAGCTAGGGCGGATTAAAAAGGTTTCGGGTCCAGGGGGCTTTCCTAAAAAGCCCCCGGTCGCGCCCGCAGGCGCGAAATACCCCAGCTTGCTGAAAGATAATTTCAACCTTGCCTAAGAGGCAGTATCTAAAGTCTTATGGGAATCCCGCCATTTTCTTTGGTGGGTGCGGCAAGCTGTAAATTTGGTTCTGCTTCGGTGGGGCATGTATGGCGGGATTTTTTGCTGAAAGTTTCCGCTTGCAGCCAGCGGAACAGCCAACGGCTGCTGAGATGGCGTCCCTAATGCCGAAAACTATAAAATTAAGAGCGTTTTTCTATCGAACTTACGTTTCATAACAACAGGAGGAAAATATTATGGATCTAAAAGAACAAGCCTTGGCGCTGCATCGTGAAAAAAAGGGAAAACTGACCGTTACCCCCACCGTTGAAGTGAAAAATTCCGCTGACCTCGCCCTTGCGTATACTCCCGGTGTGGCGGAACCCTGTAAGGAAATCCACAAGGATAAAGATAAAGTTTACGAATATACCCGCAAATGGAATACTGTGGCGGTTGTCACCGACGGAACCGCTGTTTTAGGGCTGGGAGATATCGGCCCGGAAGCAGGGCTTCCTGTCATGGAAGGGAAGGCAGTCTTGTTTAAGACATTTGCCGATGTAGACGCTTTCCCCATCTGCCTGGATACCAAAGACCCGGAGGAAATCATCAAGACAGTGAAGTATCTCCAGCCATCCTTTGGGGGAATTAATCTGGAAGATATTTCCGCGCCCCGGTGCTTTGAGATAGAGCGCAGGCTGAAAGAGGAAATGGACATTCCCGTTTTCCACGACGACCAGCACGGAACCGCTATTGTTGTTCTCGCCGGAGTTCTCAACGCTTTGAAGGTTGTGGGGAAAAAGCTGGATGAGATTCACGCTGTTATTAACGGCGCAGGCTCGGCGGGAATCTCTATTGCCAAGCTGCTGATGCAGAGTGGGTTAAAGAACCTTATCCTCTGCGACAAGGCAGGAGCAATTTATGAGGGCATGGAAAACCTGACTTCTGCCCAAGAGATGATGTCCAAAAAGACCAACCGCCAGATGAAAAAGGGGAGCCTGGCTGACGTGCTGCCGGGAGCGGATCTGTTTATCGGTGTTTCCGCGCCCAATGTGCTGACCGCTGAGATGGTAAAGACAATGAACCATGACGCTGTTGTCTTTGCCATGGCTAACCCCACCCCGGAGATTCTCCCCGACCAGGCGAAAGCTGGCGGCGCAAGGGTAATCGGGACAGGCCGCTCGGATTTCCCCAACCAGGTCAACAATGTATTGGTGTTCCCTGGGATTTTCCGGGGGGCGCTGGACTGCCGCGCTTCTGATATCAACGAGGAGATGAAGATAGCCGCCGCACATGCCATCGCGGGGCTTATTTCCGACGAGGAACTGAACGAGGAATATGTTCTGCCCAAGGCGTTCGACCCCAGGGTGTCTGCGGCGGTTGCCAAGGCTGTGATGCAGGCGGCAAGGGATACAGGAGTGGCGAGAATTTGACGTTTTTCAAGGCTATACGCAATTTGCCAGACAGTGTCTGGCAAATTGCGCTAATCCTATTTCTGTGAGTTTTTATCAACTTCTGACTTGACTATACACATCCCTGGGAAAAAGTCGAATGGCACCCAAATTATAAGGGCAGCGATTAAAATATGACACGCAGTTGTCGGGTTATTTGTGGTAATATGATACAGAATATAATGAAAGGAAGCCTTTACAGTTTCAATGCTTATGGAACACATTCCACAAGCACAAAACAGGAAAAGGCTATGGTCAAAGCAAATGAAAAAAATCCTAGAACATCAGGTACCATTTCCAGTGGGTGCAGAATCGGACAACTTCACGGCTGCCCTTGCGTCTGCGCTGGTCATTGCACGCGGGTATACAGAAGAAACGCCCTATTGGTGTACAACAAACCGCCGATATTGTGTCCATTGCAGCCCTTGTGGTGATCATCCTCTGGAAAATCACCATTCATCTATTTACCACTGCCTTTTGACAGCATCCACACTAGCGTTTGGGTTCGATTACCCGTGGGATGATTCCGTGGAGCCCCATTCCCTGCCGGGGTTTTCCAGCGGCTGGCGATGGGATGACAGTTTTGTCGATGCACTGGCGCGGTTTGCAGGATTTTCCTATCTGCGCTTTAATGGCACAAGTGAACAGGATGAGGTTCTTTCCGCAATGAAAAGCTCTTTAGATGCCGGTTTTCCAACCCTGCTGAGGTTGGAAAACGAAATGGAATGGATTCTTGCAGTGGGCTATGACACAGATACCATATATGGCTTGGATTCAAAGTTTCATGCTTTGCCTGAAAACTGGTATTCCTCGTTGCGCGACGCCATTGTCATCACCGGAAATACTGAGCCTGATATGTCCTATAAAGAACTGCTGGAACGAATTGCGGCGGCCTTGTCCTATGAGGAGCATACGGCTCTTGAAAATGTAATTATGGATGTACTCGACCATGTGACGGCGGAAAACGCCATGGGCACTGCCGGGATGATATGCGGCATTAACGGTATACTGATTGAAGCAAGATGGCACGCCGGAGAAGCGTTCGCCGGAGCTGAAAACCTGCTGTGCAATATTTGCACAAATAAAGAAATACACAGCCAGCTGAGCGATATTTTTTGGAAACGGTATACCAAGGACGGAAATGATGAAACCCATGGGATCGGATGGAAGATATGGGGCGCGATTGGTGTGGGCCCCAAGACCGGATATGCTGTTACCCGGCAGTCCGCAGCTTTGATTTTACAAAAAGGAACACGAGAAACGCTGAAATGCCTGTTTGCCAAGGTTTTTGAAAACGACCGCGTCGTGTGTGAGGAAGTCCGGGCTTGTCTTAACCAATTATAATATATCTGAATCAGCGTACAGGAAAGGAGCAGGTGTGAACCCCAGCTAATACATCCCTGCTCCTTTTACTGTACTCTAAGGTTTTCGTTTAGGAATTATTAGCAGAAGGCAGGAGTAAAAAATATGAAAATTTTAGTATTAGGCGGAACTAGATTTTTCGGAATATACACAGTGGAGAACCTTCTGGCAAAAGGTCACGACATTACGATTGCCACAAGGGGAAAAGCACCTGATGGATATGGCAGCAGAGTAAGGCGCATTACGGTTGAAAGGACTAAGGAAGAAAGTATCAAAAGCGCTTTCAAAGGACTCCATTACGATGTTGTCATTGATAAAATTGCCTACTGTTCAAATGATATCAGATATGTTATGGACAATGTGGATTTTGATAAGTATATCTATATGTCGAGCACATCGGTTTATGAGCCAAAGCATATCAACACACTGGAATCTGATTTTAACGGAATGTCAGGCGATTTTGTTTGGTGCGACCGAAAAGCTTTTCCTTATGAACAGATAAAGAGACAGGCGGAATATGCCTTATGGCAGAAATACGCCGGTAGAAATTGGATTGCGGTACGTTATCCGTTTGCTATCGGGAAAGACGATTATACTAAGAGACTGCTCTTTTATGTTGAACATACCTTGAAATCCATCCCCATGGATATAAATAATTTAGAAGCGCAAATGGGGTTTATCCGTTCAGACGAAGCCGGGAAATTCATCTCCTTTTTAACGGACAAGGATGTCAAAGGAGCGATTAACGGAAGCGCCGTGGGAACCGTTTCTATGAAAGAAATCATCAACTATGTTGAGAGAAAAACCGGCGCAAAAGCGATTATTGACAGGGAGGGAGACCCTGCTCCTTACAACGGGGAACCGGAGTACAGCATCAACACCGAAAAGGCGGAGGCGCTGGGATTCCGATTTTCTGTACTTCACGACTGGATATATGAACTTTTAGATTATTATATTGAATTGGTCAAGTAAACTGGACATTGAGCGCAAACCTTTCTCTCAAATTTTCGTTGATTGCAGCGGATGGGAATCCATGCTATAATGACAACAGAAAACGCATCTACAATTTCTGATACAAGGAAAGATATTTCATAAAGAGACAGAAAGGAAAAACAATGGCTGAAATGTGGGATGTTTTGGACAAAAACGGAAACAAAACAGGCAGGCTGCAAAAAAGGGGCTGGATGGAAAGTGGCAATTATCATCTGGTCGTTTTTGTTTGGATTATAAATGAAAAAGGAGATTTTCTTATTTCAAAAAGGGCCCCTGATATTAGATGGCCAAACAAATGGGCGTGTACGGCAGGCAGCGTTGTTGCAGGCGACGACAGTATCACAACCGCGCTGAAAGAGGTAAGAGAAGAGCTCGGCGTTATACTTGCCCCTGAAAATGGAAAACGATTCAAACAATATAGAAATGACATTACCGAGGACTGCGGAGAATTTATTGATGTGTGGATTTTCCGGCAGGAGGTTGATATTTGTTCGGTGGTTCTTCAACCCGATGAAACCTGTGATGCAATGTGGGCAAGCGCGGAAAAAATACGGCAGTTAGTGGAGCAGGATATGTTTATTCCCGTCCGGGAAGGTTGCCCATATCTTGATGATTTGCTTCGGTTTTACAGCGATGAAGGCTTTAAAATTATAAAGTAAATTGCAGTTCGGAAGGACAGAATATTATGAAAAAAGTCATTTTAGGCGGTTCCCTTTTTGTCGGCGGGGCAATTATGTTTTCGATCGGCATACTTGGAATTGCTGATGTACAGGTAGCCACACATATGATGAAAATGCCCCAGTATCTTGGGATTATTTCGATGATTGCGGGCGTCGTTCTGGGGGTACTTGGATTGAAGGATGAAAAATAGAAGGAGAAGAACATGAATATCATACCGGTGAAAATAACAGATGCTTCCATTTTAACTCTTTTTTCGGAACACGATGATTTTATGATCGACTATCTTGGAGATGACAGAAAATATTACACACGGTACAGCGAAAAGGAAAAGCTGGAAAGGGTTTGGGGTGTATATGATGGCGATATCCTGGCTGGCTGCATCGCTTACAGGACAAAGGCCGACGGGGTAGGCGAAGTGAAGCGGATGTTTGTCAGGAAAGAACACAGGGGAAAGGGGATTTCAAAGGAACTGCTGAAAACCGTTGAAGGTTACGCAAAAGAAAAGGGATGCCATACCTTGTTTTTGGATACCAGGATTACCCTTGAACCTGCTGTTTCCATCTATCGGGCGTTTGGATTCAGCATCGTTTTTCAGCAGGGATTGTATATCCAAATGGAAAAGAAAATATAGATGGAGGACAATTTGAGCTGCATAAAACTTGAAACCGACAGGCTTATACTGAGAAGCTTTGAACCGTCAGATATGGAAGCCTTGTACCTGCTTTTGAAGGATGAAGAAGTAAACACCTTTTTACCCTGGTTCCCTGTAAAGGATTTGGAAGAAACAAAGGCGTTTTATACAAAACATTTTGAGGACAAGGAATATTGTTTTGCGGTTTGCTTCAAGGAAGATAATCTTCCGATTGGCTATATAACAGTAGACATGGACGAAAGCCATGATTTTGGATATGCGCTCCGCAAAGAATTTTGGCACAGGGGGATTGCCGCCGAAGCGGGGAAAGCCCTGATCGAACAGCTGAAAAAGGATGGTGTTCCCTATATTACCGCAACACATGATAAAAACAATCCAAGAAGCGGCGGCGTGATGCGGCGGCTGGGGATGAAATACTGTTATTCCTATGAGGAACAATGGCAGCCAAAGGATTTTTTGGTGACGTTCCGAATGTACCAGTTGAATTTTGACGGGCAGGAAGACAGGGTATGTCAAAAATACTGGAACCATTATAAAACCCATTATGTGGAGGACAATCTGTAAACTGCCGGTTACTGTGCAGATAGAGCGGGAAGGTGAGGGGATGGCAGGATGGTACAGCCATTGCTCAGGCTGCTGCGTATTGCGATAGACTATCTGGTCATTGCAACCCTTATAAATGCGGTATTGATGGGCGCGCCGTGTTTGCGTTTTTCCCTGGTGTGCAGGGTTGGAAAATTCGTAATTGAAAAGCCAAACAGGATCGATTTTCAGAAGGGGAACCAGTGCGCTGCTTTTTCCTCAGCATATGTTTTCCGGCATTGGGGAGATGAGAAAAACGGAAGCGATTTATACCGGGAGATAACCGGCAAGCTCAGGGATGGATGCGTTTATCCCAAGGGGATAACAAAGCTGTTCCTGCGGTACGGATTTTCTGCAAAATACTGCATTGGGAATTTAAATGCACTGAAAAACGAAGTTAGCAGGGGAAATCCCGTTATTGTTATGGTGCGGACTTACGCCGGAAAGAACGGGCTGCATGTTGTGCCGGTGGTGGGGTATGATGAGCAACATATTTTTATTGCCGATTCGGCGGAAAAGCTGGCGAACTGCGATGAACCGTTTTATAACCGAAAAATACCGACGGCTGAGTTTAAAAGGCTGTGGAATACAAGCATGTTAAAGATGCCCCTTTACAAAAATACATACTTTGTCATTCGCAAAGAGAAAGGAATTCCCCATGAGTAAAGAGCTATCGGAAATGACCCTAGAAGAGCTTTGGAGATTGTTTCCCATCCAGCTGACCGAACACAATCCCGGCTGGGCGGACGTTTACCGGGAGATGGAAGCTAAATTGACCCAGGTACTGGCCGAATTTACCCAAGTGCGGATCAGCCATATCGGCAGTACGGCGGTAAACGGCATATGGGCAAAGCCGATTATTGACATATTGGTGGAGCTTGGACAGGATGAGGATATGGACAGGGCGGTTATGCTGATAGAACAAAGCGGTTTTATCTGTATGAACAGAAAAAAGGACCATATCTCCTTCAACAGCGGTTATACCAAGGATGGATTTGCGGACAAGGTTTACCATCTGCACCTCCGCCGCCGGGGTGACAACGACGAGCTGTATTTCAGGGACTATCTGAACGAGTTCCCCGAAATGGCTAAGGAATACGAGCGCTTAAAGCTGGGCTTGTGGAAACAATATGAATTTGACCGGGACGGCTACACGGCGGCAAAGGCTGAATTTGTACTGCGCTGTACCGAAAAAGCAAAGGAACGGTATGAGGACAGGTATTGACAGCAGACTGGTAAGTACATCTGTAAAGGAAAAGCAGGCGGAAAGCTGCTTGAAAGCTTTCCGCCTGATGGTGTCAGTCTATTTAAGACTTTTTTACTTTTGCCTGCACTGTTGCGTTGATTGCCACGCCGAGCATTACAAAGCTTCCAACCAGGAAAGCAAAGTAGGCGTAGAAAATAGGCGTTGACGACTGCACCCCTTCGGGATTCGCGTATAAGCTGTCGTGGGACAGGTATGCCGTAATTTTCTTTCCTGTGGGATATTCATAAGCGCTGTGGACGTTTTTCAGCTCGTATTCTTCTCCCTCATATTCTACAAAGACTTCATAGGAAGTGTATGTAGAGCCAGTTGAAAGATTTTTCGTTTTTTTCGTCTGCGAGCTTAGGACTGTTGCCGGGACTTCCTCATACTGCACCTGGTTCTGGTCAGAGATGTACCGCAGTGTTATTGTGGCGATTACGCAAACTATAAAGATGAGCCACATAAACAACGACTTCTTTTTTGCGTCCATAAACTCTACCTCCTTAATCACTTTTTCGGATGTTCCAATTTGCCGCTGGAATTATTATAGCACATATATTTATTCTATATATATTAAAATTTGTATCGCGCTATGGATAATTGTTTCAATTTCACGCAAAGAAAACCTGTCGTTTTCCATCCTTGCCTTGATGCTTCTTCTGATGTATAATATTTTAAACTTAAATACTGATAATCAGTTTATGGAGGATATATGAATATTCGTATAGACCCTATCTTAATAGAACAGAAATCTGTTTTGGTTCAGATGCTGGAACTGTATCAATATGATTTTTCTGAATTTTCCAATGACGATATCAATGAATATGGATATTTTGGATATGAGCATATTGATGATTACTGGAACGAGAAAGGAAGGCATCCATTCTTTATCAGGGTGGATGGAAAACTTGCAGGATTGGTTTTGGTGCGTTCCTGCTGTGAACATAACAATCTGCCGAACCCTCATAATATAGCCGAATTTTTTGTGATGAAAAAATATAGAAAAAAGGGAGTCGGCAGGGAGGCAGCCATAAAAATTTTTGATATGTTTCCCGGCGGATGGGAGATATCCTGTTGGACAAATAACCTGCCTGCCCAAAATTTTTGGGGAAAAGTTGTCACCAGGTATACAGATGGAAAATATGGTACATTTAACGTGGCGGGGGAAAATGAGCTGGGGTTTACTTTTGATAACTCAATTTAGCAGCTGATAGGAGGAATAAAAATGATAGATGGTATTCATATTACCGAAATACAAAATAGCGGCGAAAAATCGTCTTATGCCAGAGAAATCCTTGAAAAACTGCCGGAGTGGTTTGGTGACAAACAGTCCCTTGATGAGTACGTGGAGGATGTTAAGGAACTGCCATATTATGCTGCACTGAACGCGGAGGGGAAATGTATCGGGTTTTTCTCTGTAAAAATACACTACCAGCATACAGGCGATATATTTGTGTGCGGCGTGCTCCCGGAATATCAGCATAACGGCATCGGAAAGGCAATTTATCAAGCTGTGGAACATTACCTTATCCAAATGGGCTGTAAATATGTGATCGTTAAAACATTGAGCGATACCGTTGATTTTGAACCATATGCACAAACACGGGGCTTTTATAAAAGCATTGGTTTTGAACCGCTTATCACTTTGACGGAAATGTGGAACGAAGAAAATCCCTGTCTCATTATGTTTAAGTCCCTTGTTCAGTAGGAATAGCTCCGGTTTTCAGAGCCGGATAAAAATAGGAATCATTATGTATAGTGCAATAAATATGAGGTGGAACCAATGAATTTGAAAGTAAAAATCATTTTATCTTTATTTATAAGTCTTATATTGGTGATTCCTATATACATCCTTTTGCATGAAGGCGGCCATTCCCTGATAGCGGTGTTGTGCGGCGCCAAAATTACAAAGTTTAGTATTTTAGGTGCGTATATGAGTTATGAGGGCGGCAGCTTTACACCAATCACTTTATCCCTATCCAATGCCGCGGGGATGCTGCTGCCTGTCCTTGCGGCGGTCGTTTATATGCTGGCCTATCGGAATCAAGCAGCCAGCATACTTTACAGAATTTTTTCGTTTCTATTTGTGCTTGTTCCAACTGGTTCTATCCTTGCATGGGTTCTGGTGCCTGTATTATATCTGGCTGGTTGGGCACCTCCAAATGATGACGTTACAAAATTTATCAATCATTCAGGGCTTAGTCCATGGATGGTATTGTTTGCTGCCATTATACTTTTCGCTTGCTGCCTTTTTATCGCGTGGAAGAAAAAGATCATCCAAAGGTATTGGGAAACGGCCAGAATAAAAGCCTGAAAATACGTTTCTGTTTAGAAAGGATAAAAAATGGATATTGAATTCAGAAAAATCACAGAGTTTTCCCGCGGAACCCTTGCAGTCCTTTTGAAAGACGGCTATTCTTTTGAACCGAGGTTTGAGCAGGATTTTCATAAGCAGTGGCAGGAGTTTGACGACTTCTTTTATGATAACCCCCGGATTGCCGAATTCAGCGGGTTTATGACAGCCTTGGATGGAAAGCCCATCGGATTTGTTTCATGGAATCCGTCGAAACTGCCTGAATTGACTGAAGTCGGGCACAACTGTATTTTATCGAAATACAAGGGGAAGGGTTACGGAAAACGGCAGATGCAGGAGGCTGTCCGGCGCATGGCTGCCCAGGGGCCGAAGAAAATAGTCGTTTGGACGAATGAACTTCTCGTTCCTGCCCAGCATACTTATGAAAGCGCTGGCTTCCAATTTGTAACAAAGAGCGAGGAAACAATCTGTCCCAAATATGCAGGGCAGAGGATACACTATGAAATTATTGTAAAATAGGGTTTGGGAGAAAACAGCAAGCCGGGATAGGGAGGACACATGATGAGCGATATTTCTGTTATGGAATTTGCCAACAGGGATGAATTCAGAAAATGGCTGAATGAAAATTGCCTGACAAATGCCGGTGTTTGGCTTTTATTCGGCAAGGCGGGCGGGCCGAAGACAATCAAGGCAGGGGAAGCATTGGAAGAGGCCCTCTGTTTTGGATGGATTGACGGGCAGATGCAGAGCATTGATGATAAAACGTATCGGAAATACTTTTCCATGCGCAGGGAGAAAAGCAAGTGGTCGGAGAAAAACAAGGCATTGGTCAAAAGCCTTGAAGAACGGGGCCTTATGACCGATTTTGGTAGGAGGAAAATAGAGGAAGCCCAAAAAAACGGCCAGTGGAACGCTCCAAACCCCATGGCGGTTACAGAAGAGCAGATTGCCTGTGTATCTGCAGTGCTGGAAGGGCATGAACCGGCCTTTACCAATTTCCAAGCTATGCCCTTATCCGTAAAGAAGACCTACACGCGGGCGTATTTTGACGCAAAAACCGAAGCCGGAAGGGAGAAACGAATCACCTGGATGGTGGACAGGCTCAATAAGAATTTAAAACCTATGTAACGGTTGGATTTTCCCTTTATGGCTGGGGAAAACAATATAGCCTGTCTAAGAGCCTGTTTAGAATCTCCCCACGCACGTCTTAGCGGTGGATTTTCTGCCCAGACTGCGTTAAAAACCCTTGCAATCTGTCAGGATTGCTGCGGCTTTTTGCCTTGCTGGGCAAAAAATCCGCTCGCTAATCCGTACACGTTGAGATCCTAAACAGGCTCTAAGAATGGAGCAAAATCAATGAAAAAATATAAATCAGTATTATTTTTCTGCCTGATGGAAGCGGCTATTGTGAGTTCTATTAGTATAGCTTGCCTTTTTGACAATTTCCTCTATTATATCTTTTACAATTTAATCTATGGTATTGCTATAAGTGTATCAGCGCCGCTTTTGATTTTGCTGAAAGAGCAGAAACAGTTAAATGAGGTTGGCATTAAAAAGTTAGGGAAACGCCAGTTTATTGTGCTATTTTTTTTGTAATCTTTTCTGTTGGCGGACAGGTGATACCTAAAATAGCGGCAGGGGAGCGGCTTTGCTGGAACGTGCTGCCTGTTGCTGTTTTGCCGCTTATTATGACGACCTTTTTTGAAGAATTTTTATTTCGAGGTTTTATCCAAACAAGAATGAAAAAGGAATTTGGGGCTGGCGCTGCCATTCTTATTTCTGGTTTATTATTTTCATTGTATCATTTAGGCTATCCCGGTTTTAGAAGGCTTAGTGACATTATGCTGCTCTTTGCCGTAGGGATAGGGTTTGCAGTTTCTTTTGGATTATCAGGCGGCAATTTGATTGTGTCCTATTTTGTCAATTTGCCCAATGCCTTTGTTGCCTATGTTTTAAAGTACCCTCAATTCCCCCAAATGACTATAGGAAGTGCCATTTATGCAGGTGCAACAATAATACTTTAGCAATCATCCTTTTGAAGTACAAGAATGTAATATTTTAGAATGATATTTGTTTGCATCTTTTAGGATATTGATATATAATTGGTTAAAAAGGCGAACTAGAAGTGTTCTTTTCGCCGTTGGATGACAAATTCTACAACAACACCAAAGAGAGGTACAAAAAATGAGCTATCAAAACCCGATTTTGTCCGGCTTCTACCCAGACCCCAGCATCTGCCGCGTGGGGGAAGATTACTACATGGTGACAAGCACCTTTGAGTTCTTTCCCGGCGTTCCGGTGTTCCACAGCAAAGACCTGGTAAACTGGACTCAAATCGGCCACTGCCTCAGCCGCCGTTCCCAGCTGGACTTGGTGAACGTGCCAGCCTCCAAGGGGATTTATGCCCCTACTATCCGTTACCATGACGGCGTTTTCTACATGGTAACAACCAATACCCGCAAATGTGGCAACTTCTATGTTTATACCACTGACCCGGCAGGGGAATGGTCTGAGCCGATTCTGGTAGATCAGGGCGGGATTGACCCATCCCTGTTCTTTGACGATGACGGCAAATCCTACTTTATCTCCAACGCCAGAGGGGAAGAAAACGGCCATAACGGTATGCTTCTGGGTGAAATCGACCTGAAAACCGGCAAACTGAGCAACGTCCATCCTGTATGGGGCGGAACCGGAGGTTCGTCCCCGGAAGCTCCCCATATTTATAAGATTAACGGCTGGTATTACCAGATGATCGCTGAGGGAGGCACAGAATTGGGCCATATGGCGACCATTGCCCGCAGCCGTTCTTTGTACGGCCCCTATGAAAGCTGCCCTTATAATCCCATTCTGACCCACTCCAACCAGAAGGGCAAAGAGATACAGGCTACCGGCCATGCTGACTTTGTACAAGCCCCTGACGGGAGCTGGTGGGCGGTTTTCCTGGCTTACCGACAGACCCACCAGTATTTCCACCATCTGGGACGGGAAACCTTCCTGGCCCCTGTGGAATGGACAGAAGACGGATGGCCCTTAATCAACGGCAAACGCCGGATTGACCCTGTTATGGATGTGGAACTTCCCGGAAAGCCTGTCCAGGAAGGGAGAACCCCTGTTCACACCCGCTTTGACGAGGGCAGGCCCGGATTTGACTGGGTGCATCTGCGCAACCCCATTGAAGAAAACTACCGCTATGAAAACGGCTGTCTGGAAATGCGCGGCACAGCTTTGAACCTGAGCGATGTAGATGCGCCGACCTTCCTGGGCATCCGTCAGGTGTTTATGAGCGGTGACGCAAAAGTTTCTTTGACCTTTGCCCCGGAAAAGGAGGGGGAAGAAGCGGGGATTTCTGTATTCTACAAGTTTGATTCCCATTATGATATTGCCTTGACACAGGCTGACGGGGAAAGGTGCATTATAGTCCGCAAGGTGGTAGGGGATATCCAACATATCGCCGCCAGGGTTCCGGTGAAAGGGGACAGTGTGACCATCCGCATTTTGTCTGATTCCATGCACTATGATTTCAGCGTGATTGCAGATGGTGAGGAGACCCCGCTTTGCAGCGCGCTGACCCGGTATGTTTCCACAGAGGCACATGAATTGGGCTTTACCGGCGTATTCCTTGCCCTGTACGCTACCGGAAACGGGAAAGACTGCGGCGGGTTTGCCAAGTTCACATCCTTTGATTATACGGCAAGATAATTCTCTATATTGATACTGGATCGGGCAGGATATCGTTTCCTGCCTGATTTTTCATTGACGGAGATGGAATGTACAATAGAATAACGTGAGTTCGATGAAAGTTTTTCTAAATTGTAAGGTTATCTGTCTTAGAGCCTGTTTAGGATCTCAACGTATGCGGATTAGCGAGCGGATTTTTTGCCCAGCAAGGCAAAAATTCGCAGTAATCCTGACGGATTACAAGGATTTTTAACGCAGTCTGGGCGGAAAATACGCCGCTAAGACGTGCGCGGGGAGATTCTAAACAGGCTCTTAGGTACGCCATCAT
>CAOJXI010000016.1 GCA_948465665.1 uncultured Clostridia bacterium
AGGGGGCTTTTTAGGAAAGCCCCCTGGACCCGAAACCTTTTTAATCCGCCCCAGCCTGTACTCGTCCAGGGTTATCCCCGCAAATCAGCTTTGTAACTTACTCCAAAAAAGTGGGGGAGCCTATCCCACTGGATAAGCCCCCCTTGCACATCAAAAAGGAATGGAAGAAAAATCAAGATTCTAAAACGCGGTGATACATCTCAATATAAGCGTCAGCGGACTTATCCCAACTAAAGTCACATTGTAACGCATGTTTAACGGCATCATGCCATTTTCCGGGCTGGTCATACAAATTCTTACACCGTTCAATCGCGCCCAGCATATCATGGGCGTTATAGCTTTGGAAGGTAAACCCGTTTCCGTCCTCGCCACCCAGGTCTTTAATAGTATCTTTCAACCCACCGGTTTCCCGAATAATCGGGATGGAACCATATCGTAATGCAATCATCTGGGCCAAACCGCAGGGTTCACTCTTAGACGGCATTAAGAAAGCGTCCGTGCTGCCGTAAATCTTTTTAGCCAAATCTGGAATAAACCCAATAGTAGAGGAAACCCTTCCTGGATAACGTCCTTGCATGGCGCGGAAAAAGTCCTCATATACCTGGTCGCCGGAGCCCAGCAGAACGATTTGAACATCCAGTTTCATCATATCTTCAAAAATGTATTGGATCAAATCTACACCTTTATGGGAAACAAGCCTAGTGACAATACCAATCAGCATGGCATTGCTTTCTTCCAACCCCATCTGACGCTGAAGAGCGCGTTTATTTTCAATACGCTCACCTACAGAATCTACCGAGAAATTGTGGAACATAGCTTTATCGGTAGCAGGGTCGTTGGAAGCAAGGTCAATCCCGTTGACTATGCCGCATAGCTTGTATTGCCGATCCCGAAGCAGCCCGTCAAGCCCATGTGCGAACCAGGGGGTTAAAATTTCCTGTGCATAGGTGGGGCTGACTGTTGTCACCATATCGCAGGTTTCGATTGCACCCTTCATATAGTTGATGCAGCCGCCGTATTCCAAAATCCCTGCCTGGTAGGATGGAAGGCCCAAAATATAGCCTAAAATATCCATCCCGAACTGGCCCTGATATTGAATGTTATGAATGGTAAAGACAGTTT
Source organism: uncultured Clostridia bacterium (assembly GCA_948465665.1). Taxonomy (GTDB): domain Bacteria; phylum Bacillota; class Clostridia; order Oscillospirales; family Ruminococcaceae; genus UBA1405. Next base: position 1,123 of record CAOJXI010000016.1, read on the forward strand.
TCAGCCGGCGGTGGCGTTCAGAACCCATGTAGAAGCAGCGAAGGAAAACAGGAACCAAGGCAGTCTGCCAGTCGTTACAGTTGATAATGTCCGGTTCATAGTCAATGTAGTTGAGCATTTCCAGTATAGCTTTTGAAAAGAATGCAAACCGTTCCGCGTCGTCGCCATGGCCGTATAGTGACCCGCGTTTAAAGTAGTATTCATTATCAATAAAGTAGTAGACAACGCCTTGTTCATTAGCTTGGAAAATGCCGCAGTACTGGCTTCTCCAAGAAAGCTGGAGCTGGAAACTGGTAATAAAGGTAAGTTTGGCTCGGTCTTCCGGCTTCATAGTGCCATAAAGGGGAAGAACAACCCTGCATTGATGCTGTTTGCTGCGGATCGCTTTTGGCAGGGATCCCGCCACGTCCGCCAAGCCGCCGGAAGCAATAAAGGGACGGGCTTCGCTGGCTGCATAAAGGATTTTCATGTTGACACGTTCCTTTCCCAAAAAGGATTCCTCACGTCTGAGCGTTCGGTAATGACTGCGCCCGGCAAAATGCAGGGCCGGATTTTTGATTGGTACAGACAGCCGGAATTAAACCACGCTGCCCTTTGCAATGTAGATTGGATATGTTTCAAATCCCATCAGAGTCCTATGCTCTCTAACTAAAACATCCTTATCGACAATGACATAATTCAGGCTTGCCCCGTCGCTCAGGGTAGCGCCCTGCATTACAATGGAATTCTTGACAGTTACGCCCTTGGCAATCTGTACGCCGCGGAAAATAACGGAGTTTTCGACTTCGCCGTCGATAATACACCCATCTGCTACCAGCGAATTGGATACCTTTGCGGAAGTACCGTATTTTGCAGGAACTTCATCCTTAATCTTGGTATAAATCGGGCTTTGGGTGTTAAAAATGGAATTGCGAACAGCAGGATCAAGCAGCTTCATATTTGCATCAAAATAGGACTTGATGCTGTGGATTGTAAGGCTCACTCCGGTAGACTCATATCCCTGGATATTATACCGGTCATGGGATTTTTGAAGGATTTCACGCTTAAAGCTGATCTGGTTGTGCTGCGCCCCATCAGCTATAATCCGCGAGAGAAGGTCTCTGGAAATAACTGTGACATTACGGTAAACGTTATACTGCCCAGGCATGGACGGCCCAATCATAACGTCGTTAATGCGCCCGTTGGCATCAAAGCCAAAAGCGGTTGTATCGCTGAGAAGGTCTTCTTTTGCAAGGTTTTCCTTTTGGTAGAGGACTGTAATATCTGCACCAGTAGAAATATGGCGCTTGATCATATCACGGTAGTCCATATTGGAAATAACGTCGCAATCCGCCATTAAAACATACTTAGCGCGGTTGTTGGAAATATAATCGGTAATCCCCGACAGGGCTTCCAAACGTCCCCGGTAAATGCCGGAATGGTTGTTGGAGAAGGGAGGGAGGATATTAAGCCCGCCGACTTTTCTAGCCAAATCCCATTCGCGCCCGCTGCCAATATGATCAATCAAAGACTGGTAGTTGCTTTTGGTGACAACCCCCACATTGGAAATACCGGAATTTACCATATTGGAAAGGGGAAAGTCAATAAAACGATAACGTCCGCCAAAAGGCACAGAACCCATTGTCCTTACATTTGTAAGCTCCCCCAGGGTTTCATCGTGCATATTGGAGAATATAATCCCTAAAACAGTATTCTCTCTCATGTTCGGCTCCTCCTACTAAACATCCTGTTCGATCATGGCTTGGGGCGGAACAACTGCCTTGGGGGAGATATGTACATTCTCGCCCACAACAGCAACGCCCCATTTGGACTTGTCTTCCCAGTTTTCAGGCCGGTCGCCTACCTTGGCGCCTTCTTCTATCACTACGTTTTCAGCGATAATGGCATATTCAACAATAGCGTTTTTCTTTACTACCGCGCCGGGCATCAGGATGCTGTCCCGAACAACTGCGCCGGGCTCCACAACCGCGCCGGGGAATAGTACGGAGAAGTCAACGTCGCCCTCTACATGGCTGCCCTCGCAGATCATGGAATTCTGGACATGGGCTGTTTTAGAGATATAATGGGGCGGCATATCCGCGTTGCGGGAGTAAATTTTCCAGGAAGGATCATACAGCTTCAGGGGGTCTATGGGGTTGAGCAGATCCATATTTGCTTCCCACAAACTGTCGATGGTTCCAACATCCTTCCAATATCCCTCGAAAGCATAGGCAAACATTCTCTGATCGTCTGCAAGCATGGACGGGATGATGTTCTTACCGAAATCATTGGAGGAGTTCGGGTCGGCTTCATCCTGCTCCAGATATTTTTTCAATTTGCTCCAGGTAAAGATATAGATTCCCATGGAAGCCAAGTTGCTCTTTGGCTCCTTGGGCTTTTCTTCAAATTCAAAAACCCTCTGGCTTTCGTCCGCGTTCATAATTCCAAAGCGGGACGCTTCCTCCATAGGAACTTCCAGAACCGCTATGGTGCAGTCGGCATTTTTTTCTTTATGGAAAGTCAGCATTTTAGAATAATCCATCTTATAAATATGGTCGCCGGATAGAATCAAAACATACTCTGGGTCATAGCGCTCAATAAAGTTGATATTCTGGTAAATTGCGTTAGCCGTACCGCTGTACCAGTCGGAACCGGAACTTTTCTGGTAAGGCGGGAGGGCGAACACGCCGCCGTTGTTGCGGTCTAAATCCCATGGCTGGCCGTTGCCCAGGTATTCATTCAGTACCAGCGGCTGGTACTGGGTCAATACGCCAACCGTATCAATGCCTGAGTTGATACAGTTTGAAAGTGGGAAATCAATAATACGGTACTTGCCCCCAAAGGGAACCGCAGGCTTGGCCAATTTCCTGGTCAGCGCATAGAGCCTGCTTCCCTGGCCACCCGCCAGGAGCATGGATATCCATTCCTTTTTGCGAATCATACAAACCTCCATCCCGCGGCTGCCTTGGCGAAACAGCCGCAAAACACTCTGCTAAATTTATATCAACGCCTGAAAATCAAGCGTGTGCCTCAATCAGTTAATGCCAAAGCCTATTCAGGAGCCCAGCGCACGGATTGGCAAGAGAGTTTTATACCCCCTGCAAAGCAACGAATCCCTGCACAGCAAAGCTGTGCGTAATCCTGACGGATTACAAGGATTTTTAATGCAGTCAGGGCGTAAAATTCACCGCCAAGACATGCGCGGGGAGATTTTGAATAGGCTCTAAGATTCAGTTGGGGTTTTTGTGCTGTCTGTGTCCTTTTTAGCCCTGGGTTTGCGGGTTGTCGTCTTTTTTGCAGGGTCTTTGGCAGCCGCAGGTTTCTTGGCAGCTTTCGTTGTTTTGGTTTCCCCTGTTTTTTCTGCCTTGGAAGAAGCTGCTTTCTTCGCAGCAGGTTTCTTTGCCGCCTTTGGAGCCGGCTGAGCTTCTGTCTGGGCTTCCGGTTCAGCCTTTTTACGGGTTCTTGTCTTTTTTACGGGTTCCTCCGCAGCCGCTTCTTTTGATTTGCGGGGAACCCTAGGCTTAGATGCTTTCACAACAGGGGCGGGTTCTTCCATGGTGGCAGCCGATGCAGAAGCTTCTTCTGCAGGAACGCTTTCTGGAAGGACTTCAGGAACTTCATTTTCGGCCTTCTCCACAGATGGCTTCTCTGCCTTGACCAAGTCCACAGGAGCAAAGAACGCGGTTCCCAATGGAGGCAGGCGGAAGCACAGGGAATTGTGGAACCCGTGCATAGCTTCTTTCTGTAGCTTCAAGTCCCCCTCGTTTACAACGCCGCTGCCGCCGAATTCAACGCTGTCGGAGTTGAATACCTCGCGGTAGCATTTTGCTTCCGGCACACCGATGCGGTAATTTTCGATTGCCTGTGGGGTAAAGTTGCAGACAGCTATAATTTCATTGCCCTTTTCATCAATCCGGCGGAAGGCAATAACGGAATTGGCGTGATCGTCATGAGAAATCCACTGGAAGCCATCCCAGGAATTGTCCACCTGCCAGAATTCAGAATGATCCAAATAAAAATGGTTTAACTGCCGGACGTATTCCTTCATCTGGCGATGGCTGTCATAGCCGAGAAGGAGCCAGTCCAATTCTTTATCAAACTTCCACTCGATAAACTGCCCGAATTCCTGGCCCATAAACATCAGTTTTTTGCCGGGATGAGCTGCCATAAAGCCCAGGAAGCCCCTTGCGCCTGCAAATTTCTGCCAGTAGTCGCCAGGCATTTTATTGATCAGGGAACATTTCCCATGGACGACCTCGTCGTGGGAAATGGGAAGGACAAAATTTTCACTGAACGCATAGAATAGACTGAATGTAAGTTTATCCTGGTGATAGCTGCGATAGACGGGATCCAGCTTGAGGTAGGAGAACATATCGTTCATCCAGCCCATATTCCATTTGAAATTAAACCCTAATCCGCCTGTATACGGAGGACGGGTAACGTTTGGCCATGCGTGGGATTCTTCCGCAATCATCAGCACGCCCTTATACCGGGACAATATTTCAGAATTCATCTTCTGGACAAAGGCAATGGCTTCTAAATTTTCACGCCCGCCATTCTGGTTAGGATGCCACTGATCCGGCTCCCTTTCATAATCAAGCAAAAGCATGGAAGCAACCGCGTCTACCCGCAGCCCGTCGGCATGGTATTTGTCAATCCAGAACATGGCGCTGGATACTAGGAAACATTGAACCTCGTTGCGCCCATAATCAAATACGCAGGTTCCCCACTTGGGATGCTCCCGCTTCAGCGCGTCCTGGTACTCATAACAAAAATCCCCGTCAAATTCATACAGCCCATGGGCGTCTTTGGGAAAGTGCGCAGGAACCCAATCCAAAATAACGCCAATTCCCTTTTGGTGCATAATATCCACAAACTTCATAAAGTCTTCTGGTTTCCCAAAGCGGGAAGTCGGTGCAAAATACCCACAGCACTGATACCCCCAGGAACCGTCAAAGGGATATTCTGTCACTGGAAGCAGTTCCACATGGGTATATCCCATCTCTGAAACATACTCAGAAAGTTCCTCAGCAGTCTTTACATAATCAAAAGGCTGTCCATCGGGGTAGGTACGCCATGAACCCAAATGAACCTCATAAATATTCATTGGCTGCTGGATATAATTAGACGCTTCCCTACGGGTAATCCACTCCTGGTCGTGCCATTCATACCCTTCAATATCATAGGTTTTGGAAGCAGTTGCAGGGCGCGTTTCCATATGGAACGCGTATGGGTCTGCTTTCATACGGATATCGCCATGCTGCGTCTCTATACTATATTTATATATTTCCATGGAATTCAGTTTAGAAATATAACACTCCCACAAACCTTCCTCGGAAATTTTCTTCATTGGATTGGCTTCGCGGGACCATTGGTTAAAATCCCCCACAACTGACACGCTTTTTGCATGGGGCGCCCACACCCGGAATAGATAGCCGCTGCTGCGTCCCCGCTTTGCCGGGTGGCATCCCATCAGTTCATACGCATTATAATTGGTTCCCTGATGGAATAAATAAACGGGTAAATTGGTTTTTGTTTCATTTTTCTCTGCCATTTGTTTACCTCCTGTTTTCCACTTTCCGACAGGCATACTGGCCATACTCCCATTTGTACGGTTCGCGGCCCTGCCGTCCTTCTGGGTTATACGCCCCCAAAACGGACTTATGCCCTTTTCGATCTGCAAAAAAGGAAATGTGTTATGGTGAATCATTCCCAGATTGATTTGTTTATTCCCATTTTATCACATTTTTCGATTATTGCAAGGGAAAATTGTTCATTTCAATTAATTTTTCTTAAAAATTTAGGAATCGAATTGTGTATATTGTTCATCATGAAAATTTTTTTGTCGTTTTAAAGCACAAAATGATTTCCAGCCATATATGATTATAACACTTTAAAGATGCAGAATATGTCATAGACAGGAAATTTTTCGGCAAAAGCAAACTGCGGGCATAGACGGGCAGAACCAAAGGAAGATAAAAAAGGTTCCAGACTCTTAGAGCCTGTTTAGGATCTCAACATGTGCGGATTAGCGAGCGGATTTTTTGCCCGGCAAGGCAAAAAACCGCAGCAATCCTGACGGATTGCAAGGGTTTTTAACGCAGTCTGGGCGGAAAATCCGCCGCTAAGACGTGCGCGGGGAGATTCTAAACAGGCTCTTAGTATATGGCGATCCCAGTCAGGCTATTCCATAAAAAAGGCGCGTCTGCCACTAAGGGTGGAGACGCGCCCATACATAAAAAGATTTGAAATTACTTGTGGTCAACAGAATACATATGCTCAATCAAATCCAGTACCTTGTTGGAGTAACCCATTTCATTATCATACCAGCTAACAACCTTTACAAAGGTATCAGTCAGGTACACACCGGCTGTTGCATCGAAGATAGAGGTACGGGCGTCGCCCAGGAAGTCAGAAGAAACAACAGCTTCGTCGGTATAACCCAAAACGCCTTTCAGTTCACCTTCGCTGGCTTCCTTCATAGCTGCACAGATGTCTTCTTTAGAAGCAGGCTTGGCCAGGTTTACGGTCAGATCCACTACGGATACATCCAGGGTAGGAACGCGCATGGAAATACCGGTCAGTTTCCCGTTGAGGGAGGGGATAACCTTGCCTACTGCTTTGGCAGCGCCGGTAGAGGAAGGAATGATGTTGCCAGCTGCCGCACGGCCGCCGCGCCAATCCTTCATGGAAGGGCCGTCAACGGTTTTCTGGGTAGCAGTAGTAGAGTGAACAGTAGTCATCAAACCATTGACAATTCCAAATTTGTCATTGAGAACCTTGGCAATAGGAGCCAGGCAGTTGGTGGTGCAGGACGCATTGGAGACAAACTTCATATCAGAAGTATAAGAATCCAGGTTTACGCCGCAGACGAACATAGGTGTGTCGTCTTTAGAAGGAGCGGACATAACGACCTTCTTAGCGCCAGCGTCGATATGGGCCTGAGCTTTTTCTTTGGTCAGGAACAAGCCAGTAGATTCAACAACATACTCGGCTTCGAGCTTGCCCCAGGGGATATCAGCGGGATTGCGCTCTGCATAGATGGGAATAGACTTACCATTGACGATGATAGAATTCTCAGTAGCAGAAACTTCGCCGTCAAACTGACCATGCATAGTGTCATACTTCAGCATATAAGCCAAGTAATCGGCCGGGCAAAGATCATTAATACCGACGATCTCAATTTCAGGATGGTTGACCGCAGCGCGGAAAACCATACGGCCAATACGGCCAAATCCATTGATACCAACTTTGATGCTCATTGAAAAGACCTCCTTGAAAATAAACTGTATCTTTATTTTATACTATTTTCCGCAAACATACAAGAACCTTGCCAAATTTTTAACGTAAATTTTTCCATTTCAGCGTAAAATTTCCCTAGAAAGATTCAAGAGTATTTGTACAAAATAACAGTTGCAGAACAGACTTATTAAATGGTAATATGTGGAATATACAAAACTCGACTATATTCGCCAGAATTCTGGTATTTTTAGTAGAAAAAAGGAATATTATGAAAAATCTAAAAGATAAAAAACGAAAAATAGGGAAACTTGTTATAAGGGAAGGCGCGGTCCAACAGCATATAGTTCACTAAAAGGAGGAATCAAGGACATGGCCCAAACAGAAAATGAAGATCAGAGGCTTATGGAGACAATCCAGAAATATTCCGCCCTTTACCAAGATCAAAGCGTACCATACGCCCTAACAGGTCCTGATTTAAAGATACAGTGGATGAACAGCGCATTTCAAGAACTCTTTTCCAAACCAGAGACAGTAAAACGGTTCTTTGGGCTGATAGGGGAAAACTATTCCCGGGAAATGATTGGAAATCTAAAAAAGGGAAAAGTGCTTCACAATGATTTCTTTATTATAAAGGATAAGTCATTTGAAATAACCATTATACCTATTCAGGAGAAGAATAAGAAAAAATTAATTGGAACCGTATTTGTTTTGGAACAAAATGTTTCCGGGCCCTCCCCCTTTCAAAACCAATCGGAGGATATTCTAGGAAAGTTTGCTTATGGGTTAAGAGAACCGATTGCCTCCGCTATTTCTAGGCTGATAAAAATTCACCAAAATCAATGCCAACCCTCCAAGGGAGAAACAAAAAAAAGCCTGGAAAGGAAAAAGGAGCTGGAAAACGACCTGCAAAGGGTTATTGACGACGAATACCGCCTTTTACGTTTAGCTGACAACTGTACCCATATCATGCAGGCAGAAAATAAAATTGAGCGCTATAAAAAAAGCTTTGTAAATATTGCTGCTGTACTTGACGATCTTTGCAAAATATTGGAGGAAACCGCCAAAGAAAAAGGGATTTCCTTTTCCTATATGATTCCAAAGCAGCTAATTGCAAGCTGCCAAATTGGATTGATTAAAAATGCTGTTCTGCATCTGGCTGCTAATGCCTTTTTCTTTTCAGGAGGAAACGCTGTGGAACTAAAGGCAGAGGATTTAGACGGCCGGCTTCGCATTACTTTGACAGATAAGGGCTGTGGGATTTCTACGGAAAATCAGGAAAAGATTTTCGACCTTTTCTTTTCCTTTAACCCAAAAACAGGTATTCCATACTCTAACGGGTTGGGCCTGACTATTGCAAAAAAAGAAATTGAATCAGCTGGAGGGATATTGTCTGTAACTTCTGACGTGAACAGCGGAACCATGGTTTCTTTTGAAATACCTTATTATCATTCTGGAGGTTCATTTTTGAAAGATGACAGTTTAGGCTCTTATTTTAAGGATACTTTTTCAGAATACCGGATTCAGATGCTTCCTGTTATTGGCGCACCCAGATTGTCAGATTTGCAAAAAACAGATGCTAAACAATAAAAATATATGGCTGTAGATATTAATATGCTTTTGTTGAGGCAGTAAAGACAACAATGCTAGAGTTTGTCCAATTTAGTAGTCAAATTATGCCCAAAGTAATGGGGGTTATTACCATAGCAGAAAAAAGTCCGTCAAGAAATACTGAGATGCTTGTAGATACTCTCCTAAAATCCGATTTATCTATTGATGCAAAAATTAATTATGTTTTACAAATCGAAAATAATAGGACTTAAAATACTACTTCCTTATTGAAAACAGTAGGAAAGATTATGTTGGGGACACTGGCAGTGATGGATTAGACGCTATTATTGGCAGTCAAGCACCAATAGGAGTTACAGAACTTGAAAAAAGTCAAAAAGTATGTGCTATAATTTATCAACAAAAATAGAGCCATATAAAACAAAGGCAATCTGCTTAAACCGATAGCAGATTGCCTTCTATCTATACTATTTTTTAATTGGACAAGAAAATAATATCCTAAGGTAATCATCCAAAGAAACTGTTAAATAATCCCCCAAAGAATCCTACAACTGCTCCTGCTGCGCCCCCAATAACTCTACCTACTGCTTCGCCTCCACTGCTGAATATTCCTCCAATGGCCCCACCTATATCCACACCAGTTGAAACAGAATTAGAGAATGTTTCGGAAAATTTATCAGTAATACTCTTTCTGTAATCCTTTAAGCCGTCGTCATCCTTCCACATTTCAGTATCTCTGTTCATTCTATCGGTAATTACCAGACGTTTCTTTTCTGGCGTATAGCTGACGATGTAGTCCAAAAGCTTTATCAGATTATACGGTCTTTGTTCTTCGCCATCCTCTTTATATCCTGCGCTATAATAAATAGGATGTGTTTCAATTCCTGTTCCTTCTTTAATACGCTTCCTTACGGATTCTGCTTTTTCATCCAAAAACGCTTTCAGTTTCTCATCAGGTTTGTTTCTAGTAAAATCCCAATGCCGACCTGACTTAGCCATATCCGCTTTGTTGATTGCAATCAGCAACCTTTTCTCTTTATTTTCTCCTAAAACAGGAGCAATAACATTGTTAATCAGCTGATAGGATGTACCTAAATCTCTGCTGCTGCCGTCAAGAATTACAATTACAAGGTCAATCAGAAGATTACTGTCTTCATCTGTTTCCAGCAATTTGTCGGTTATGTTTTTGGCATGGCTAATGTCCTTTTCTTTTCCATCTCCCAATCCAGGGCTATCCCATAAAATCAGATTGTCTAAATCATATTTTTTGATGTCCATTGTTTCCGGGTCTGCACCTTCGCCGACCTTTGCAACATCTTTCCCAAAAAGAGCGTTAATAGTAGAGCTTTTTCCGCTTCCTGTTGCGCCGGTAATCATGATATTCATCTTTTCGCCTTCAAGGTGATTTAAGCCATTCAATAGCTTGATTTTTTCTGATTCCGGCAGATTAGAATTGATAATTTGTTCTTTCATTTCCTCGAAAATGCGTTTGTTTGCCATCATTTTGACCTCCGTTTTGTTACGTTTTTTATCTTGAAACCACTTTTATGTAACTGCTAATTTTTCTCTTCTGAAAGCAGGCATATTATAGCAAATGTACCTGGACACACCCATGTTCAGTCAAATTAAATTTACAAAAAATTCAAGTAAAATTCATTTTTCTATTTTTCCAGACTCTCCTTAATAATCCTCCGCACTGTTTTTTCGGAGTAATCATACTTAATGGCCAGCATACGAATATTTTTGCCGTTGTACTCCTGCACGATTGTCTGGTGAATCTTGACAGGATTGAAAAAACGGACGGGGAAAGAAATCTGCTGGCCCCTGAACATCCGGTAGATTTCCATTGCCGTATCCATACCCAGCTTCTCACTGATTTCCCGGTAGACATTATTCAGCAGTTCAGTGTCGTTTTCTGCCATTTCTACGACCTCCCTGCCATATTCTACCGCATCTGGTTTCCCAAGTAAAATCCCATTATCCTTGTGTTTGTCCATTTTACACACCTCAAAACAAAAATCCCCCATAAACCGATTTGATTTATGGGAGTCAGGATAATGATATTTGTTTAAAAAGATAGATACTGCAAGAGGGCCTGGCCGCCGTAGGATGCAGCCAAGCCCTCCTTAGCAATTTGGTGGCAGGAACAATATAGTAACGCTATGTTCCCGGCAGAGGCTATTTGATATTATGCTGCCTAATCCTTTTACCTTCGGTTTCCGGCAGAAATACGGCTGTATCCCTTGATATACCGTTTCCCATGGACCTTTACCTCATTCAGCTCAATCGACCTTTCAGAGCCCTTGGCATTTTTGTCCATCTGTTTCCAAAAACGATTCAGACTTACTGTATCCATGCCGTTGTCCTCTGCCCATTTGCAGTAGTCTTTATAAATTTCGGACCTGACCAGGCGTTCCTTTGGATCAACCTTGTATGTGTCGTTCCAAAAGGCAGCAGTTGAATTTATTTCTTCCTTGTATTGCCTCATGCAGCCGTCTACCGCCTGACTGGGACTGAACTGATATTTGTTTTCCCTCAGGCGGGAAAGTCCCTTCATGGCCCAGTTAAAGATGCCCGGAAGCTCTTTTACAAGCTTTTCATATAAATCTACATCCTGCATTTCGTCAGATATTTCGACATTGAACGGTATGAGCATTATCTTACGAATAAATCCGTAGGAATCATCATCTACCCTTGGCAATGAGTTGCATGGAAAAACCAGCTTAGAATATAGGACATGACTTGTTTCAGGTTTAAACTTTTGGTTGACCGAAACGGTATCCCCGCTCACAATGGCTTTAAACAGGTCTGTTTTGAGATATCCTTTCGACTCTGTTTCAGCGGCTATATTGAGCGTTTTGTTTACCATCCGTAAAACAGGAAAGCTTTCTCTGCCTTTACGCTCTGGCACAGGCAGTACCCGATGACCTCTTGCAACACGTCAATGAGCTCCTGGTCTTCGTTGGTAATCTCATCCATAAACTGCATGAACCGTGGACAGCTTGCGTCAGGGTCGTATGTAATGGGAAGCTGTGTCGCTAATGGTCTCTTTGGGGTGTGGCTTTCCAGCTTCATCGTTTTTAGGTTAAGCGGCCCATTTCTCAAGTTCAGCCAGAATTTTGAAGAAAAGCTTTTTACGGTTATCCGTATCTTATTACGAAAAGCCTCAAGGCCAATAGCCCCTCGGCTTATGGTCCAAAGGTCACAAATTTGGTTCATAACGTCTGCGCAAAGTATCTTGAGCATCTCCTCCCTGACCTCAACATACAAATGCTTTTTCCAATGGTACAAATAGATGCTGTCGTCCCCGTCCCGAACAGCCATTACTGCGTGCATCATATAGTCGGCAAATACGTTGGGGGCAAAGGATTCCTGTGAGCCAAGGCCATCTTTAAAAAAGAATCCTATTTTCCCTAGCTCCTCAATAAGTGTAGACTCATCATCAGAATCTTGGAGCAGCTGACTGGTTTTGACATAATCAGTCATTACAAATTTTTCTATAGCTGACATGGAGTTCAGCCTCCTTATTATTATTTTATGACAACCGCCATTAAAAACAGCAAATCTGAAATATGAGGAGGAGCCCGTCCCAGCTTTCTGCGAAACCACATAGTGAAATGTCCTTATCATGAAAATAAATGCCGCTGATTTAATAAAGGGCTACCCGCCAGCAGCAGCGGATAGCCCTCAAAAATTATACGGCAGCTTCCGGCGGTTCTTCCCGCGCAGTAGCTTCCCTTATGCCGGTAAGGCACCATTTGGATTCTTCCATTTTGACCAGTTCCACAATAAACTCCAGCTTCTTCAATCTCTCAGCGGGAAGCGGATCTCCGATTTTACAGCCCCATTTCTCAACGCAGAACCGGCTCAAGGGGTCGTTCGTCATCACTATTCCCCCGGATTGACAGACAAATATCGGGGAGAGGGAGTTGTAAGCAATTAGCTTAAAGCCGTCCTGAGCTGCCTCTGCTATCGTTGCCAGTGTTTCCATGTACATCATAGTTATGGCCTCCTTAAAATTTTTACGGTTTATTCAACCTTAATATATTGTTCGGTTCAAATTATTTCTGATTTTCGAGATAACATATATAGGCGAAAAACGCTGTGCTGCTTCAAGGGGGCACGGCTGGGGGCGCAGTAAGATAGCCCAAATTCGGTGTCCGGAGGGCTTTTTTCCATTACATGAATCCAAAAATACACAGGGGGCACAGGGGGCGGCTAAATTTGAAAATCCTTTTTATTTTTTATATCTTCCCCTTTTTCCCTGAACACCGGATATAATTTTTTCTTCTAGCGCGATAAAAATAAGGAAAGATTATATTATAACAAAACACACAATAAAAATATAAAAGAGGTTAGAAAAAAACACGCCCCCTACACCCCCAGGCGCAGAAAACCATTGGTACAGTGCATTTTCGGCAGAACGTGCCGCTGAAATCTTGAAAAGCAGCCGCCCCCAACCACGCCCCCGGCAATTTGATGATGTCGCTCCCTAAACAACAACAATCTTGTTCCGATGAATTTTCATTTTTACACCAACTCCAAGGAAAGGACATAATATTAAGATTCCCAATAACCATCAAGAAAAATCCCTGCGAGCATACAGAATTACCATCCAGAGAAAGGTATGAAGCTAAGGTATTCGACCAATCAGAAATTCAATCATTTCTTTCGGCAGTAAGCGGCACAGACCTTGAAGTCCCTATGCTGATTGAAATCTGCCTAGGACTAAGGAGAGGGGAACTGCTTGGTTTGAAGTGGAAGCACATAGACTTTGAGCATAGCAAGATGACCATATGCGAAAATCTTGTTTCCGTGGGTACTGAGCTGATTACCAAGACTCCCAAAACCCGCTCCAGCATCAGGACATTGGAAATCCCTGCGTCTCTGCTGGATAAGTTAATGCAGCAGAGACGGCGGTATCTTGAACATAAGCTGAGGTTAGGAGCAGATTTTCATGACGGGGATTATGTTGTTTGCAAAGAGAATGGAGATTCCTATACTCCGGACTACTACAGCTTGAAATACCGGCGGTTCATCAAGAGCCATGGACTGAAGCAGATTAGATTTCATGACTTGAGACACACTAACGCTACGTTGATGCTGGAACAGGGGGTAAGTCCGAAAGTCGCACAGCAGAGATTAGGCCATGTGGATTTCTCTACTACCATGAACATTTATTCCCATGTCCTTGAGTCCGTGGACAAACAAGCCGCTGATACTATCGACAAAGCGGTATTCCAATCAATCCATTCGGCGTAAAAAATAATGGGGCCATGGCTGTACTGATGCAGTCATGGCCCTTTATCTGAAATGAGGTATTGTAATGACAAATATACTCAAGGAGCTATTTGATGGAAAAATTGATGTGATGGAGTCTTTGCCGTTCAAGGCGCGAAATCCTGTACCAGGTGAAGAAGCGTTCATTAACTCTTTGGTCCCTGAGCAAAAGCAAACTCTTGAGAAAATGCTGGCTTCCTATGCGGACATGAGCGTCTGGGCAAACCGGAAATGCTTTATTTTCGGCTTCAAAATAGCTGTACAAATGATTCTTGAATCAATCTCTGATATAGATAATTAACTCATATTCGACTAATTTAATAGCAAAATAAGAGGGCCATGGCTGTACCGATGCAGTCATGGCCTTCCTCTACTTAATGGAGGTATATTTGATGATTTTGTTGCATAACAGTAATGAACTTTACCAAAATAAGGAAACCATACCTTCTTCTGTTTTTGATTTTCTTGTCCGGCAATTTGCCCTTCTGGAGGACGAGGACCCGCAGATGGGTGCTTACGGCAATCCTGATTTTCTATGTTCCACTGGAACGATTGGCGTTATTTTCGCTCTGGCTGAACTGGAGGAGCTGGACATTCTGGATGAGATGACATCATCCAATGATATCAGAATCTTTACCTACATGAATGGACTCATGCCGCTGGATGTTGTCTTGATAGAAAAAGAGCATTAAGGTATTGAAAAAAGAGGATATCTGCCTGCTGGCATTTATCCTCTTTTGATTGCTTCATTATCCGATTCTTTTTTTGCCTTATTGGTTGAAATGGCCGTACAACTCCTTCATCCAGCTGGGAGTATCTTCCCCCAACAGAAGAATCTCCCCATTCCGGTATTCTCCCACTAACCGGAACCCGTTTTCGTTATCATAGAACCATGCTTCATCACAGTAAGGCAGTATTTGAAGCAAATCGTCTATGCGCCGGGCATATCTGCGGGCAACATCCTCCAATGGGATATTATGTCCTCCCTTGCGTACCCGGTTAGCTATGCGGGAAAGACTCTCCTCCAAAGACTCCAACCCAACATAGTATAGCCGGACAGAATATCCTGCCTTTTTTGCCCTTGACGCTGTTATCGCTGTCTTTTTGCCTGATAGAGTAGTCTCCTGAGTGAAGCTTACCCCCATATCAAGGCATTGCTCAATTCGTTTGACCGCTTCTTTCCCGCCTAGTATTTTGTTTCCGCCAAATCGGGCGTTAAGCTTATCGACATCGATAATTTTCCCTAAGTCGTTCCGTTCTGCCTTGAGCGCACCGGTCAGACTGCTTTTTCCTGTTCCGTTGATTCCGCCTATGATGGTATAATATTTCATGTCTTTTACCTTTCTTTACTTTTTGACGCCGAACTTGGCGACGGAGACGACGACAAACTCATCTTTTCATGGCATTTTTGTACTGTGCCTCATGCAATTTTCAAATTCCCATGAACAGATGATTTTCTGCTCCACCCCTAATTTTTCTCATAACAAAGCCAAAAAAGAACTACCTGGTTTCCCAAGTAGTTCTCTCTTAGTTGCGGGGATGGGATTTGAACCACATGACCTTCGGGTTATGAGCCACAGGAAACCGGCCTTGTATCTGATGAAAAAACCATCAAAAAATATCAATGTGCATAAATATGAAAATATCGCAGAGCGAAAAAATTGGAGCAGACTACTGCAACAATTTTTTCGCTCCTTTTTTGTTATATAGCCATTTTAACAGCCCTTTTGGAATTTTGTCAATCTATCGCCTTACGAGCCTTGGCAAAGAAACGGAGCGGAATCTAGGCAAAAAAGCTGCAACAAAAAACGGGCCAAATTGCAACAATTCCCAGCGAGCCTTTGAGGGCTTTTTCAGTCAAAACAGGGGTTGAATCAGCACCGCAGTACAAAGCTCTTATCTAAAAAAACTGTAAAGGAGACTATAAAATGAGTGCCTGTAAAATCATCGCTGTCGCCAACCAGAAAGGCGGCGTTGCCAAAAGCACGACCTCCTACAATTTCGCGGCCTGCCTGTCCGAAGCCGGCAGGCGTGTCCTGCTGGTTGACCTCGACCCCCAAGCCAGTCTGACCATCCTGTACGGCATCGACCAGCCAGATGAACTGGAATTTACCATCTGCGACCTGATGAAGGCCTGCGCCGAGGATAAAGAGATGGCTGTCGAAGCCTGCATTCTCCACGAGCATACCGTAGATCTGATCCCCAGCAGCATCAAGCTTTCTACCTCGGAAATCTCCCTGGTGGGGGTAATGAGCCGGGAGCATATCTTAAAGCAGGTCCTTGCCCCTCTGCGCTCCTGGTATGATTACATCATTATCGATTGCCCTCCATCTCTGGGCCTGCTGACCGTCAACGCCCTGACCGCCTGCGACCGTGTACTTATTACCACTACTCCGCAATTTTTCTCCACCAAGGGTCTGGAACTGCTGATCGATTCCATCCGGCGGACCAGGGCGCGACTGAATCCCAATATCGGGGTGGACGGGATGCTTATTACCATGTACGCAGAGCGCACCCGCATCGCCAAGAAAATCTACGAGATGACCGCCGAGGCTTTTGAGGGAGCTGTCCCCATCTATAAGACGGTGATCCCCCGTTCCGTCCAGGTGGATAAAGCCAACTATGCCGCAGAATCCATCGTCCATTACGCTCCCCAGGGGAAGGTAGCCCAGGCATACCAATCTTTCTGTACTGAATATTTGGAGGGCGAAAAGGATGAGTGAGAGAAAACTGAAACGCCTGGACGCTCTCTTTGGGGAAACACCGCAGTCTGTTTCCGGGGAGCAGGTGGTAATGGTAGATGACGCTTTGATTGACGAGTTTCCCGGCCACCCCTATAAACTCTACACCGGCAAGCGTTACACCGATTTGCTGGAGAGCATCCAGGAGCTGGGCGTGATTACCCCAGTGATCCTCCGCAGGGAGGAGAATGGCCGCTATACCCTTTTGGCCGGCTATAACCGCCGCCGGTGCAACCAGGTGGCCGGGAACAAACAGATACCGGCAGTCGTCCGGCAGGGGATCAGCGATGGCGAGGCCAAACTCATCATCACCCATTCCAACCGTCAGCGGGGCCTGGATGAACTGCTCCCCAGTGAGAAGGCATTTGCCTTCAAGATGGAACTGGAAGGGCTGAAGGAGACCCGAAAACAGCTGCAAAAGGTAGACCTCATAACACAGATTGAAAGTGCCGTAAACGCTGATGAACAGCCGGTTTCCGAGCAGGTGTTCAATTTTGAACACCTTGAAAAAAACAGAAGCACTTTGGCGGAGCATTACGGATTGAAGCCCACCGAAATCCAGCGGCTGATTCGCCTGACCCATCTATGTCCCGAACTTCTGGAGCTGGTGGACGATGTCAAACTCCCTGTTTATGTGGCTGTCCCCATTACCTACCTGCCAGCAGATACCCAGCTGCTCCTCTACCACCGAATCACCCAGGGGGGCTGTAAGGTGGATATTGAAAAGGCGGAACTGCTCAAAGCAAAGAACAAATCCGGCGAACTTACCGAGGAGATGATAGACGGCATTTTGTCCGGCCAGCTGCTTCCATCCAAGACGCCAAAGCGAACAGCGGTTAAGATAAAACCGGTCGTTTTGAAAAAGTATTTCCAAAAGGGGGAATCCGCAAAGGAAATCGAAGCGATTATCGCAACCGCTTTGGAATTCTACTTCACAAATGCCAATGCAGAAAGATAGAGGAGGTCTTTATGTTAAGTGATATGGAAGCTCAGTTTTTGGGTGTCTATCGTGTAAAGGATATTCAGGAAATTCTACAAATTGGACAGGTTGCCGCTTACCGGCTCATTCATAGTGGGGATTTTCCGGTTATTGCTGTTGGGCGGAGTTATCGCATCCCACGAAAAGAGTTTCACGAATGGCTACATCGGAATCGTGGCCCAGTCAAATACAGAGGTTCAGGCCCAAATACAGTTGTTTCGTCTGCTGTAAGGCCCGATTCATCCTGTCTTCTCTCCAGGATAAAGAACGGAGAGATCCGCATATAAAGCGCTACTGGAATAACTTTGACGCTTTTTCACAGTCAAAAGCACTTGATCCCGTTGGGGCCAGGTGCTTTTCTCTGCCCAGGTTATATGGCTTTGAGAGCGAGGGCTATTTCCTTCGGTACTGCCAATGCCCGTCTATGCGGCACTTAACAAGTTTTCCTTCCTCCACCAATCCCGCCAGTATCCGGTTCGCTGTTGCCGGTGACACACCACACAGCCCACGGACATCGGCGTTCATAATGGATTCGTGCATCTGCAAAAATCGCTCGATCTGCTGCCAGCGTATAGTGGCTTTGTTCGGCTTTCCATCGTTCATTATATCGCTCGTACTGATTGCATCCATAAGCGATGTCTGAATGGCGGAAAGCATGAACTCGATAAATACTGTAGATTCACCCATATCATTGCTTCGATTGATAGCATCGTAATATTCCTGCTGGCGGTCGTGGATGATAGACTCCACCGGCAGCCAAGCGAATGCGGAATTCCATTTGGAGAGCAGCAGCGTATGCCACAGGCGGCCAATACGCCCGTTGCCATCGGCAAAGGGATGAATCAATTCCAACTCATAGTGGAACACGCAGCTTCGGATCAGCATATGCAGATCGCTATGTTCCGTCCAGTCCAGCAATTCCATAACCAGACCCGGAACATACTGCGGCAGGGTCCCAAAATGTAGGATGTGTCCTCCTTGATCTATCACACCGACGGGGCGGGTACGGAATACCCCAGACTCCTTCACCAGTCCACGGGTCATAATGCCGTGGGCCATGAGCAGGTCGTCCACAGAGTACGGGTCCAGTTCATCCAGCCGTTCATAGATTTCGTAGGCGTTTTTGACTTCCGCAATATCTTTGGGCGGCGCCAAAACACGCTTGCCATTTAGAACCGCTGTGACCTGTTCAAGACTTAGCGTATTTTGCTCAATGGCAAGAGAACCGTGAATCGTGCGGATGCGGTTGGTACGGCGCAGGTTAGGGTTACTGGAAAGATGGCCATAAGCGGAGAGCCGGCCAGTCAGTTCAGAAATTTCCGCAACATCACCAATGATTTTATTTGTGATTTGAAAGGGGGGCTGTTTCCTGTTCATGTGTACCTCACAGTTCGGTTTATCACTCATATTATAGCACACATCGCTCATTTCATCAATCAAATAATTTGCTCTAATGAGCGATGCAGAAGATTAGGAGGCTGTCAAAATGAAAGAAAAAGAAAAAAGCCCATGGCTGGCTCCCGGCTGCGCCAGCCTGAAGCCCCGGCTCTACCAAATTGGGGTAACAGAGTATTCCGGCGAGCCGGAGGAACTGAACATCGCCGTCCTGGCGGGCTGTCTTGCAGGAGAACTTTATAACCGCGTTTCTACCCGCCCGGCCGTTGCCAGAAAAATCGCCTGGGAACTGAAAAAGCTGCTGGGCCAGAAGAAAACGGAAAAGGCTGCCCTCTATCTGCTGCTCCGGTACCGGATGGCCGGGCTGGACATTTCCGACCTGCTGCTCTGGGTGATGGCAAACCGGGAGGTCTCCCGCCCGTTTTTAGGCCATTTTCTGAACCAATACCGGGAGTTGGTGAAGGGCGGGGCAGGACAGTGAAAAGGATATACCTCTACAAGCCGTCGGGAGAAGAGGCCCCTTTCCTGCAATTCCTGAAAGCAACAGAGCCTAAAATGCGAAAGAAGCTGCAATACGGCCTGCGCTGTCTGGCCTGCTTCCCGGAGTACATGACCGAGCCCCATGTCAAGCATTTTTCCATCGAGCGGTATAACCGGCTGTACGAATACCGGGAGCGCATCCGTATCCTGGTGCGGGTGATCTTCACCCTGGATGAAAACGGGGACATTATCCTGCTCTGTCCCTTTGTGAAAAAGCATGACCGGAACACCATGCAGGCACTGGAGGCATCGGTCCACATCATGGAGAAAATCAGGGCCAGCCCTGATTCAATCATCGAATATCAATTTGAACAGGAGGAAAAAGGATGAAAAGATTTCGCAAATCAAAATGGGTGGTACTTGCCACCATGCTCCTTATGGGGGTATCCGCCATTGTCGTCAGGTCAGTAAGAAAGTGAGGGCAGAAGATGAAACGAACCTTATCGATCCTGGCCGCCGCCATTCTGGTGTTCAGTATGGGCAGCGTGGCCTACGCAGAGGAACCTTCGGAGGGGGTGCGGCAGTATGTCACCGAGAATACGCCCCAGGAGGATGATTCCTCTGAAGCTATCCCCATTCTGGGACTGGATGCCGAAACCGACCCCGCTGTCAGTGGGGTAAAAAACTCCCCGGCTGTTCTCAAGGATGTCCGTATGGTGCATGAGGACAACCAGCACCTGATGATCAAGACCTTTGAGATCCCGCCGGACTTCGACCCGGCAGGGCTTACCGAGGCGGACTTCAAGAAAAACGGCTACTCCTACAAGATGAGCTATCTCCTTCAGGTATCTGAAAACTACTCCCATGAGAGCAAGCTGGCCAGCCAGACCGTCACCATCACCCACAAGGAGAAGGATGAGGCGGTGGCAAAGCTGGCCCCGCTGCTGGACTATTCCGAAGGAGGATTTTCCGGGCAGCTTACCCTGAACCTGGATTCCATCTTCACCGAGCCCTCCAATCAGAGCAGCTACACCTACCGCCTCACCGAGACCAGGGAATACACCGGCTTTGAGCGCAACGACACCTATGGCGTTCCCAAGACAGTGAACAAGGGCGGCGCCACCCTCCAGCTGGTGGATGTGTCCTGGACCCCGATGGGGGATGGCCGGTACAAC